>JBDSTO010000059.1:0-8462 GCA_039928255.1 Aestuariivirga sp.
GAATGACGACTGTTCTGGTGGGCGACCAAGATCTGGCTTTACTGCCAGCCCACGTTGATTATGTTACCGCCGATCTCGCCCATTTTCTTGACGGAGTTTTAGAATGAAGAACGCCCAATCCATCATCGAAGCCGCCTGGGAGGCACGCGACAAGGTGAACCTGAAAACCAAGGGCGACATCAGGAAAGCCGTTGAGTTTGCGCTTGGACAATTGGATGCGGGCAAGCTCCGCGTGGCGTCCAAGGAAGATGGCAAATGGGTTGTTCATCAGTGGCTGAAGAAAGCTGTGCTGTTGTCGTTCCGGTTGAACGACATGGAGTTGATCAAGGGTGGCCCGGGCACTTCGAAGTGGTGGGACAAGGTTCCCTCGAAGTTTGAAGGCTGGACGGCGAAGAAATTCCGCGACTCTGGTTTTCGCGCGGTGCCCAACGCCATCGTACGCCGTTCGGCCTATATCGCCCCGGGTGCGATTCTCATGCCGTCCTTCGTCAATCTCGGCGCCTATGTTGATACTGGCACCATGGTCGATACCTGGGTGACGGTCGGCTCCTGCGCGCAGATCGGCAAGAATGTGCATCTCTCGGGCGGTGTCGGCATTGGTGGCGTGTTGGAGCCGATGCAGGCGGGTCCCACCATTATTGAAGACAATTGCTTCATCGGCGCGCGCTCCGAAGTGGTCGAGGGCGTTGTCGTCGGCGAAGGCTCGGTCATTGCGATGGGCGTGTTCATCAGCGCCTCCACCAAAGTCATCAACCGCATGACGGGTGAAATTCACACTGGCTATGTGCCGCCTTACTCGGTCGTCGTTTCCGGCAATCTTCCGGGAAAACCTATGCCCGGACAAAACTGGGGACCATCAACCTATTGCGCTGTGATCGTGAAAACGGTGGATGCCCAGACCCGCAGCAAGACCGCCATCAACGAGCTGCTGCGCGATTAATCCCTTTCAGTTTCATTGATTCTCGGTAATAACCCGCGCGGGGGTTGTTATTGAACAACAATGATTTGGAGGGAACTATGGACTGGAAATACATTCTGACGAGTTTTAGCGGACGTCTTAACCGCCAGCCATTTTGGCTTGGTCTGGTTTTGGTGATAGTGGTGGAGTTGGTCGTATTCTATGCGGTGTCGGCCCTGTTCGGCACATTTACGCCAACCGATGTGCCCGGCGCCTATGGCATGCAATTCTCGCCGATCGGCTGGGTCATCATGGCCATTCTCTATATTGCTGTTTTGTGGGTCGGTCTCGCCCTTCAAATCAAGCGCTGGCATGACCGCGACAAATCCGGCTGGTGGGTATTGATCTCACTTGTGCCCTTGGTAGGCGCAATTTGGGTCATCGTGGAATGCGGCTTCCTCCGCGGCACCGAAGGTCCTAACCGTTTCGGTGAAGATCCAGTCGGCAATTAACTTCATGTCTAACCCCTTCCCTACGGGGGAGGGGTTTTAGAGCGTGATGAAGTTCAACTCTCATTTCCATTGACCTGACGCGGGGTTGATCTCAGTGGGCGCTCTAAATGTTGGAGGAAAGCGTGTCTAAATCTACCAACGGAACCATGACATCATCTGATATTGATTTCCAAATGGTTGCCGTGCTCGTCGAAAAAATTCTTGTTATGAAACCGGACGTCATCGGGATTCTGAATATTGAAACAGCCAAAAGCGTCTCACTGAAGTTCTTGGCGCTCGACAGCTTGGATGTTCTGCAGCTCGCCATGGAAATCGAAGAAACATTTGGGATGGAAATTGACGTGGTGGATTTTCCTCCGGAGATGACAGTTGAAGGTCTGGCTGCTCAACTGGTAACCTTGAAAAAGCATCAGGCTGAATCAAAGCGCTAGTTATGCAATGAGACGTATGCGCTGGCGGCCATCACGAAGGGATCGTTGTGGGGGCTCATGATGATGTGGTCGGAGGTCGCTCGCACGTCTGATTTTGCGAATTTGTCCACGATAAGCCTCCAGATCCTTTCGGAAATCGATTTTCCCAGACAAGTGTGGATACCGAAGCCAAAAAGGGATCGTGTATTGTCTTCGCCACTGTAGCTTTCAAGCTGCGTGAAGCAACGGACCCTGTCGCCTTGATTGAATGTCTGATGGGAAATCTCAGTTTGCCTTAGACAAATGCGGTCGACATAACGCAGCGAACTGGAAGGAAATATGTCCGGCCATTCAATTTCCGAGAACCTTCTATTTGGGTTCTTCTGGATTATGTCAAAAAGAGACAAACTCAATGTGCCAGTAAAAGGTCTTGAGCCCAAAGATGCCAAGCATAGAAGTATTAAGCTGTCCTCCTGGTCCGCTTGGCAAGCATCAAGAAAGGCACGTATTTTATCGCAAATTTCAACTCGCTTGCGGATCGACAACAAGGGACTGAATAGCCCCGGTACTTCATCCACCAGTTCGAGCATGGCACCTTCTCTGGGAACGATTGACCCAGATATTGCTCTCCACAAAGGCTGGGCAAATTCCGAGACCAAATCAATTTGCCGTTGTGGCATTAGTGCATGCGTTATCAACCGCTCCAGAATTTCCTCGCTTGCCGAAAATTGGCACTTCTGCGTGCGGGAAATCTGTTTGGCCATCACCTTTCGAATTGTTTGGTGTTGATCGCCGTCGATGAATACCGGAAGATGTTCAAGAAGCTTGATCGCGGGCGAAAAATCATAGTTTGAGCGGGACTGCAGTTGGCGATACCGATCAGCCATGGAAAAAGTTCGGAAATCTTCTGAAAGAATGATTTCCTTGGCTATTTTTGCTTCTCTGACATACTTCAATCCGCGTCCCCGATACTTCAAGCCATGTGAAGGATTGCCCAGCCTATGCGTTTAGAGCCGATCAGAGTAAGCATCGAGAAAACCGGCAACGGCGTGAGCATGCGAAGCACAGTCGGCACCATCGATATCATTACAGATCATCCCTCGAATTGCAATTCCGCCGACCAGTGTGATTATGCAGCGTGGTATTTTCTGCCGGTGTCCATGCGACTGAATCGACCCTTACACATCGTTGGTTCAGGGACCCCCACAACCAAAAGAAATTGGCAGAAACTTTCTGAAATTTGGCAGTCTTGGTTGCCGGGCCATTTTTACGCATCCCAACTGAGTTTCGAGCACCAAGAGACAATTGCCAAGGTTCGGAATTCCTCACTTCCTGATCTCATGTTCTTTTCAGGAGGCCTCGATGCCGCTTACCTGGGATTGCAACGACTTGAAGAAAATAAAAGTCAGCACCTGCTAACTGTCCAAGGAATGGACTATAGCTTGGATGATCAACGAAGGTTCGATGCATTAATATCTAAAACCGAAAGTTTTGCTCAAAAACTTTCCGACACCCGCATTGTTGTTAAGTCGAACGCTTATCAACTCTACAACAAATTTGGCGTGAACCTTCATCGCCACCATTTGAGTCATATATTCGCCCTGGCGGGAGCATCCTTTTTTCATTCACGGTTTTATTCAAATGCTTTTTTGGCTGACGATGAGCCGCTGGCGGCTCAGTTTTCGTTTTTTCCGTGGGGTACCAATGTAATAACAAACTCCTTCTTTGACGATGGATCTTTCAAAATCATAGAGACGTCGCAGGGAGTTTCACGGATTGAAAAGCTTGAATTGGTCAGAACATCAAAAATGGCGATGCATTCTCTGGCATTCTGCTGGAACCGTAAAATCCAACCACAGAATTGCGGCGTCTGCGAAAAATGCCTCCGTACCAAGCTGCTTGGTCTTGCCAAATTTGGAGCCGTATTAGATATTTTTTTGGATAGAAGCATTCCTCCAAACTGGGCTGAAATTCTGAATTACAGAACCCGTGAAGGTTTCTTCATTTTGCAGGAGATTTTGATCATCGCACAAAAATCTGGAAATTCCGAATTATTTCCAGATTTCGACCATGTTGTAGACCGCATATTCCGCTTTCATCGGCGGCTGCGCCAAATAACCCGATATTGGCCCGCTTTTCTGACTCCGGAAATTGTCGCCCGCCTCACCTCTCGATTTCTGCGTTGAATTGAATGAAAAAGATAAGCGCAAGATTCAGCGTCGAAAATTTCCACGCGGGGGTAAAACGGCTAGAAACTGTCGTCTTTTACCTGATCAACATCAGGCTCTTTGTATTTTTGGTTCGAAATGGAGCGACGCCGGAAAAAGCGTTGTTTCGGAAAATGTGGATATGGATCAGAAAGCAAGGCGTCATTTCATTCCCGAAAAAAGATCCTTATGGAATTTCTCAAGTCAATTTTCTTCATCATGAAATCAGATATTATTTCAAACAGCTCTTTAGGAATTACTCTCCCGAGATCGTCCCACTCGATCCCAACATTGTCCTGGCTTTAGAAAATAGCAGAAGCGTAGTTGTCATAAATCACAGCAAAAGCGAATATGCACTTTGCGCAGCCTTGGACGCCGCGGGCCTTCAATCCGCGATTGTCACGCACGGACCTCTCCAAGAAAACGAAATCAGCAACTACTTTTTTTGCAGAAGACCCATTAGTTTTTTAAAGTCAGCCTCAACGTTTATCGAGGCAAGAGCTGCCATGAAGCGTGGCGTCATTCTAATTCTCTACGCCGACGTTTTGGAACGCGGGCTTTTGGAGTTTTCCTGCGCGGCCTTCGAGTTTCAACGCGCGATAAAAGCAAACCTGCATTTTGCAAAGATTGAAATTTGCGAAGAAGGCCAAATGAAATGTATCATTAAACCTGCAGCCGACTCGACTGATGATCAGACCACGATGATGGAGTTCAAGGCTTTTTTGAAGACTGGATAAGGTGGACATGCCGACCCGTTTCTCATAGGGAATTGTGGCTTCTCCTTAGTGCTTTGAGGGCGCCTAAACTTATTCTATTCTACACTCATGAAAAATGCAGCACATGACCCCGTCACAATCCTTCAAGACCTGATCCGCTGTCCCTCGGTGACGCCCCATGAGGGCGGGGCGATTTCATATCTGCATAAGCTCCTGAATGGCGCAGGTTTCACCTGTCACCATCTTGTCTTCAAAGATCACGACACGCCGGACATCCACAATCTCTTCGCACGATTCGGGAAATCCGGTCCGCATCTCTGCTTTGCAGGCCACACCGATGTTGTACCCCAAGGCGATGAAAGCCTGTGGTCGCATCCGCCATTTGCCGCGGAGATCCGTGATGGCAAGATCTATGGGCGCGGCGCCACCGATATGAAGGGCTCTGTTGCGGCGTTTGCCGTGGCGGCTATGGACTATATTCGTGAAAATCCCAACATGAAGGGGAGCATCTCGTTTCTCATCACAGGCGATGAGGAAGGGCCGGCCATTAATGGCACCGTCAAAGTTCTGCAGTGGATGAAGTCTGAAGGTGAGCTGCCTGATCATTGCCTGGTGGGCGAACCTTCCTGCGCTGACCAACTTGGCGATACCATTAAGATCGGCCGGCGTGGCTCCATGAGCTTTGTGGTGACTGTTGATGGCAGGCAGGGTCACTCAGCCTATCCGCATAAGGCTGACAATCCAGTACCCAAACTGGCACGCTTCATTGATCGCATTTCGACGGCAAAGCTTGATGATGGCAACGCGCATTTTGATCCGTCAACTTTGGCCGTCACCAGTTTTGATGTGGGCAACCCCGCCACCAATGTCATTCCGTCTAAAGCCACCGCCAAATTCAATATTCGCTATTCTACGGAGCACGATTTTGCGTCGCTGAAAGCGTGGGTGGATCAACATATCGAAAATGTAAAATCAGAATTGGGCGGCGCGTGGACTGCGGCCTCGAGCGAGGGCGCAGAAGCCTTCATCACTGAGCCCGGCGATTTCGTGGCACTTGTTCAAAGTGCTGTGAAGGCTGAAACCGGAATCTTGCCGAAGCTCTCGACTTCAGGCGGCACGTCTGACGCCCGCTTTGTGAAAGACTATTGCCCGGTTCTGGAATTCGGGCCCACCAATGCAACAATCCACCAGACCAATGAGAATATCGACATTGAAGAATTGAAGGCCACCACGCGAATTTATCGGCGGGTGATTGAGAGTTATTTCAGTACAACACGCTGATCAAATAAAGCCCCTGCGGCGGTGAAACCACGCCACAAGCGCTGCGGTCCTTTGCTTGAAGTGCGCGTCGCATATTGATGGGCTGCCATTTGCCTTCGCCCACATGTTTGAGCGAGCCCACCATTGATCGCACCTGATGATGGAGAAAACTCCGCGCCTCGGCTTGAATTTCGATCACATCATCAAAGCGCATCACCTCGAAACGATCCAACGTTTTGATCGGTGATTTCGCCTGGCAATCCGCCGCGCGAAACGTCGTGAAATCATGGCTGCCCAACAAGTGCTGGGCGCCCTCATGCATGGCGTCAGCATCAAGCGGCATAGGCACGTGCCACACTTTGTTCTTGTCGATGGATGGCGGCGCGCGCCGATTGAGAATGCGAAACAGATAGCGCCGCTTGGTTGCTGAAAACCGCGCATGAAATTCTTCATTCACTTCTTCTGCATCAAGCACGCTGACGAGATGCGGGCGCACATTGCCGTTGATGGCGTTGCACAGAACAAAGGGATCCCACGCCTTGGGCAAATCCACATGCGCGACTTGGCCGAGCGCATGAACGCCAGTGTCGGTGCGCCCCGCACCATGAACGGCAATTGGTTCATTGTGAATGTGTGAAAGGGCTGCTTCCAAAACGCCTTGGACAGTTGTACTCGCGGTCTGCGCCTGCCAGCCCAGAAAGTCTGTGCCGTCATATTCTATGTTGAGTTTGTAGCGCGGCATTATTCAGGCCTAGTACCAAGTGGAAGTGGAAAGCCCCTGAGGAAGGTCGCGGCATCCATCACGCCCTTGCCTTCACGTTGAAGGGAAAGAAATTTGATAGCGCCTTGCCCGCACGCGAAATTCAGGGGTTCATCTTCGGAACGGTCAATAGTTTGCGCCTTGAGAACTTTGATGCGCGCGTCATTCAGCATGCACCAAGCACCCGGAAAAGGCGAGAGGCCATGGATATGGTTACGCACTTCAACAGAAGTTTTTGAAAGATCGATATGGGCTTCTGCCTTGTCGATCTTCTTGGCGTAGGTGACCCCGGAATCCGGTTGTGCCTTGCCGCGCGACATCGGATCTTTCAGAACCTTAACCATCGCCCGGGCACCGACTTCGGCAAGTTCATCATGAAGGCTGGCCGCTGTCGCGTCCGAGGTGATCGCCATACGCTCCACCTTCATCATCGGCCCAGTATCAAGTCCCTCTTCCATCCGCATGATGGTAACGCCTGTTTCCGCATCGCCTGCCATAATGGCGCGCTGGATGGGTGCAGCACCGCGCCAGCGCGGCAGCAGCGAGGCATGCACATTGAAACAGCCAAACTTCGGCGCATCGAGAACAGCTTTGGGCAACAGCAAGCCGTAAGCCACCACCACCGCTGCATCGGCCTCCAAAGCCGCAAAACGCATTTGCTCTTCTGGTGATTTCAAGCTGGTCGGATGGCGCACCTCGAGGACCTGCGCTTCGGCAAAAATCTGCACGGGCGAAGGTTTCAAGGCCATGCCCCGGCCCGCAGGGCGCGGCGGTTGGGAATAAACACAAACCACCTCGTGGCCCGCTGCCAATAAGGCCCTCAGCGTTGCGACGGCAAAATCTGGCGTGCCCATGAAAATGAGCCGCATCTCAGAGTTTCCCCAGCTTGGCGGCCTTCTGGAATTTCTTGATGATACGCTCGCGTTTCAACCGCGAAATATGGTCGATGAAAAGTACACCATTGAGATGGTCGATCTCATGCTGCAGGCAGGTGGCAAGAACACCCTTCGCGGCAATCTCGCGGGCTTCGCCCATGCGGTCGAGATAACGCACTTTAACTTCCTTGGGCCGTTCCACCATTTCATAAAAATCAGGAATGGAAAGGCAGCCCTCCTCATAGTCGCCAATCTCATCCGACGACCAAACGATTTCTGGGTTGGCAATGAATAAGGGCTTTTTCTCCTCACCTTCGCGGGCAAGGTCAATCACCAGCATACGCTGCGGCAGGCCGATCTGAATGGCAGCTAGTCCAATACCCGGGGCTGCATACATGGTCTCCAGCATGTCATCGAAGGAACGGCGCGCATCAGCATCCACAGTTTTCAGCGGTGCTGAAACCTGCCGGAGGATCTTCTCGTCGGGAAGCGTGATGATGGTGCGGGTTGTCATAATTTCCTTCCGCGTCCAGATAGGCGAGGAGGGCCAAGGGGTCAATTCCCCCACCCTTGCCTTTTTGCCAAAATCCCACCATATAGCGCGTCGGGAGGTTGGCCTGCGGACGTATCGCTCGCCAACTGGGTCAGGACCGGAAGGTAGCAGCCCTAACGAGACCTTTATGGGTTGCTCGTCCAGCCTCCCACCTCTATCTTCAAACCATGACCGAAACGACACCAGGCACCAGCGCTGCCGGATACCGCGTTCTTGCGCGAAAATACCGGCCCAAAACCTTTGCTGATCTGATCGGCCAGGACGCCATGGT
>JBDSTO010000060.1:0-5344 GCA_039928255.1 Aestuariivirga sp.
CCGGCATCACTTCCGTCATGTTGGTGTAATAGCGCAAGTCCTTGCGTGCGTTGCGGATGTAGAATTTGAGGTGGCTGTCGTCATCATGCAGAGGCACGTTGATAAGGCGTCCAAACATGACCGATGCACCACCACCGCCCATGATGACATCCCGCAGGGCCTCCATGTTGATGCCAGCCTTGCTTGCAACGGTAATGGCCTCTGCCGCGATGGCCGCATGAGACAGTGAAAGAAAATTGTTGAGCAGCTTCACCTGATGGGCAGTACCCACAGCACCGGTGTGAACAATGAGATCAGAAAAGCAAGAGAGAACCGGCCTGATCGTTTCAAGAAGTTCCTTGTCACCGCCCACCATTAGGCCAAGCTTGCCGGCCTCAGCCTCCTTGGGCGTCCGTGTCATCGGCGTGTCGATGAAATGAATGCCAGCCGCCTTTGCTTCCATATGAATTTTCAGTGTTGAATGAGGCTCGGCTGTTGAACAATCAGCGACGATCAATCCCTTCTTGCCTTTGGCAATGATGGTCTTCATCACCTCTTCAACCTGAGGGCTGCCCGTGACGACCAGGATAACCATGTCGGAAGTTTCGGCGATTTCTCCAACTGACTTTGCTTCATGGGCGCCAAGCGAAACCAGGCTGTCAACCGGGGCACGATTGCTATGCGCCACGACGTTGAGCTTGAAACCTTTGGCCAGAATGTTCTTTCCAATACCGTGGCCCATCAAGCCAACGCCAATGAGGCCCACTGTTTTAATCGTCATGATTTTTCTTCTCCTACATAGGTTTTGAAATTTTGGGGCTCGAGGAACATCGCCAAATCTTCTTCATCTGCAACGAACCCGAGTTTTGAATAGAATGCCTTAGGCGCTTCATTGAGCCGTGTCACATCGAGCCGCAAATACCCGGCACCCAATCGATGCGCGGCGCGTGCCGCAGCCTGTAACAGGCCCTGTCCGATTTTCTTGCCGCGCAAATGCTCCATCACATAGAGATCACAAATATAACAGCCCTTGAGCGCGCGCCACGTAGAGTAATGCAGAAACCACAGGCAAACACCGCAAATCAGACCGGAGTCTTCAGCCACAATCACGTGCACGTCGTTCTTCCACTGCCGTATGACCTCACCCGTAATGAGGGGTTGAACGTCAAGCCCGAGGTCGCGGGGCAATTGCCTGATCAATGTCGCCACCGCATCTTCCTGGCCTGGCCTCATCGGTTTGTAGGCGATGCTCATCTAATGGGCAATGTCATGGATTGGTCTTGCTCTCTCGTCCTGCTAAGACAGCAGAAACACAATCTAACAGTCAAGGCGACCCATGAGCAACAAGCTTCCAACCTCCATCCATGCAACCGGCGACATGCCAAAAGTGAGCCGGGGCAGGGGCGCCTATCTCTATGACGTGGATGGAAAGCAATATATTGATGGGTCAGGCGGGCCTGCTGTTTATTGTATCGGCCATGGCAACGAGGAAGTGAATGAAGCCATTTCCCGGCAACTGGCGAGTGTCGCCCACGGCTATCGCTATCAATTCACCACCGACGCACTGGAAGAACTGACAGAAATTGTCAGGGCACGCTGCGGCGGAAGTCTTAAACACATGGTATTTGTAACCGGTGGTTCAGAGGCTGTTGAAAGCTGCCTCAAACTCGCTCTGCAATATCATTATGCGAGAGGTGAGCCCAAGCGCCACAAATTCATTGCGCGCGAAAGAAGCTGGCATGGCAACACCTTGGGTGCCCTATCTGTCTCAGGCTTTCTTGAACGCAAAAAAGCTTTTGAAGGCTCGCTCATCGATGTGATCAGGCTCTCACCTACCAACGCCTATCGCCCTTTGGCAGGTGCGACCTCAGAGACCGTTGGAGAAGTGTCGGCACAAGAATTGGAAAATGCCATCCTCAAACATGGCCCCGAAAACATTGCCGCCTATATTTTTGAACCCGTCGTGGGTGCGGCTGGCGGATGTGTTCCAGCTCCTCAAGGTTACGCCAAACGCGTGCGCGAGATTTGTGACCGCCATGGCATATTGATGATCTCTGACGAGGTGATGTGTGGTGCAGGTCGCACCGGCACGTGGCGCGCTCTTGAGAAAGATGGCGTTGAGCCTGACATCATGTCCGTCGCCAAGGGACTGGCCGCTGGTTATCTTCCCTTGGGGGCCGCCGTCTATACGAGCAAAGTCAGCAGCGCCATCGGCCATGCTCCGCAGACGGGGCATACGTTCACGGGCCACACCGCCTGCTGCGCCGCAGGCGTTGCCGTGCAGAAAATCGTGACGCGTGAAAAGCTGGTGGAGCGGGTGGCCGCCAATGAATCCAAATTCAAGGCCATGATGATTGAGGCTCTCTCAGGCATTGAGGCCATCGGCGATATTCGCGGGCGCGGTTATTTCATGGCAGCAGAATTTGTTGCTGATCGTTCTACCAAAAAGCCGTTTCCCGCCGAGCAGAAGCTGTTCATGCAAATTCGCCAGCAGGCCTTTGCCAATGGCCTCATCTGCTATCCGGTGGGCGGCAATGCTGACGGCGTGAACGGTGATGTGGTCATTTTGGCCCCGCCTTATAATTCCACGGATTCCGAGCTCTCAGAAATCTGCGACAAGCTTGGCAAAAGCGTGAAACAGGTTCTGGCTCAATTTTGAAATCAGGGCAGTGTCGAACCCATCGCCTCCGCAATCAACCGCATATCGCCCTGAGAAATTTCAAAAAGCCCAAAGCGGAATTTGTAACCCCAGTGGCTTTGTCCTTTGGTGAATGAGAGGTTCTGCAGCAAGGGCGAAATGGACGCCACGGTCGTTTCAAACCAGTACACATCGCGGCGAAATGCAACAAAACCGCCGCCCATGTCACCTTGATAGGGCAGACCTGGCTTCACGACACCCAACGCCGTGAAAGCCTTCAGACTGTCTTTCTGCCCAAATTCCTGCACGGGCGAATAATAGGTGATTATGTCACCGGGTTGGAGGCGCTTTAACGGCGCCTCCTTCCCATGATTAACTTGCATGAAGCCACCAGCCTTACCGCGTGCAATGTGATTGGCGGCGGCAACACCAATCCAGTAGCGCCTTTCACTCATTGACTCGCAAAAACCCGCAAGCGATGGCCGTCTGGATCAGCTACTGTGAATGTGTATCCGAAATCCATTTGTGTTGGATCTTGTAAAACCTTCGCACCAATCTCTTTGGCGGAACTAAAAAACTGTTCAACCACGGCGCTGCTTTCAACATGAAAGCCAATTTCGTTGCTGCCAGTAGGGGCCGACGCCTTGGGCATCACATCAGCTCGTCTCCAAAGCCCCAGCATCGTCGGAGCGGTGAGCTCAAACATTGCAAAACCGGGCGAGGCCTCCACCGGTTTCTTACGCAAAAGCTTCTCGTAAAATTCAGCCGATTTAACCGGGTCTTCGACGTAAAGCAGGAATGAATGGGTTGGCATTTGGGTCTCCTTTGTTGCTGGAAATCCCTCTAACATGTCCCACCGTCAGCATCTGTCAGCAGCCTTCAAACCACGGGCGTCCACTGCACTTGATCAATCCGCGTGGCTCCGGTGGCCAGCATGATGACACGGTCCAATCCCAGCGCTACGCCAGAGGCTTCCGGCATAATTGCCAAGGCCGCCAACAAATCCTCATCAAGAGGATAGCGCTCACCATAGACGCGCTGCTTGATGTCCATTTCCTCAACAAAGCGGCGGCGCTGTTCTTCCGGATCGGTGAGTTCGCCAAATCCGTTGCACAGTTCAACACCAGAAGCATAAAGCTCAAAGCGCTCTGCGACGCGGGCGTCATGGGTACAAACCCGGGCGAGTGCGGCTTCGACAGAAGGATATTCATAAAGCACGGTCATGCGCCCATTGCCCAAATGGGGCTCCACTTTTTCAACCAGAATACGGCTGAAAATATCAGACCAGCTTTCATCTTTGCCGAATTTGACTGGCGACGCGGCAGCAAGCGCATCACGATCATGCAACGTCGCCAAAAGATCGACACCAGCATATTTTAGAAAAGCATCTTGAACGCTCAAATATTCAGCTTCGGCAAAAGGATCACAATTGCGTCCGCGCCACTGAAAATTCTTCGCGCCTGCAGTGCCCGCAGCCAACCTTACCAGCGCCAGCGTATCCTCAATGATTACCTTGTAGGGTTCTTCCACGCGATACCATTCCAACATGGTAAATTCCGGAGCGTGGGTAAGGGTCTGCTCGCGGTTGCGGAACACATGGCCCAGATTGAAAATACGTCTTTCGCCAGCCGCCAAAAGCTTCTTGCAGGCAAACTCCGGCGAGGTGTGCAGATAGCGTGGGCTCGATGATCCATCATTGTGAATGAGCTTGGTTTCAAAGCCATGGAGATGGGCCTCATTGCCAGGCGAAAAGGCCAGTGCGGCCACATCAACCTCCAAAAAATCGCGCGCTCCAAACCATGCCCTCATGGCCGAAACAATCCGGTTTCGGGCCAGCAGAAAAGGTCTGCGGTCCTGATGGCGCGAGGGAGAAAACCATTGATTTTCGGGCTTTGGCAAAGGGGTTGGCTTCCAGGGGTTGGGCTGCTATGAGCGGCACAATTAGACAATCGCAATTCTTAAAGATAGTGAGAACACCGTGGTCAAGGTTATCGCCTCAGGCGTCCGCAAGGGCAATGTTATCGAACATGAAGACGGCAAGCTCTATGTGGTGTTGAAGGCTGAATCCATGCACCCCGGCAAGGGAACGCCCACGACCACGATCGACATGCGCCGCATTTCAGACGGCGTGAAGACGGTCGTCCGTTACAAAACCACGGATGCCATGGAACGCGCCTTTGTTGAAACCATCATGCACACCTATCTTTATCAGGATGGCGAAACTTACGTGTTCATGAACCCGGTGAGCTTTGAACAAGTTCCGCTCACTGCCGACATGGTGGGAGATTTCGCGCCTTACCTGCAAGAAGGCATGGAATGCCAGATCGCCATGTTCAATGATGGTCCGATCTCGATTGAAATCCCTCAGCGCGTAACGCTGGAAATAACGGACACTGAACCCGCCATCAAGAACCAGACGGCCTCATCCTCGTTCAAGCCTGCCATGCTGTCCAACGGCGTGCGCACTTTGGTGCCGCCCCATATTACGTCTGGCACGCGCATTGTGGTTGAAACCTCGGACGGATCCTACGTCGAGCGCGCCAAGGACTGAACTTGAACGTCAGGCGTGTCCGGCTTCGCTTGAGAGCATGCCGGGGTCTACACCCAGTTTTTTGAGCGCCGCTTCGTGCTTCATTGCGTGCTCGCCCGAAAACACCAGATCTGCATCAGCATCACAGGTGAGCCAGCCATTGCGCAGGATTTCATCTTCCAATTGCCCAGCGGACC
>JBDSTO010000061.1:0-21323 GCA_039928255.1 Aestuariivirga sp.
GTGGGGCGCACTTTCTTGATCATCAAATAGGCCATGCCGGGTGTCAGGTCTTCGGCACGGCCAGCCCCCACCCCCAACAAAATTGCAAATATAAGGAAAAGCAGTCGCCGCATGGCTTGCAGTTTAGTGCGGTTTGTGGCGAATTTGCATCAGGAGAAAAACATGTTCACCCGCAAAGATGCTCTGGACCTAGATCGTGCCGATCCTTTGAAACGCAAAGCGAAGGAATTCAGTCTGCCGAAGGGCGTGATTTACCTTGATGGCAATTCGCTGGGAGTATTGCCCAAAAGCGCGCGAAAGCGCGTCAAGCATGCGGTTGACGTGGAATGGGGCGAGGACCTCATCACCTCGTGGAACAAGCATGGTTGGTGGGATTTGCCGCGCGCGACAGGCGACAAGATTGCGCGATTGATCGGGGCTGCGGAAGGGAGCGTGATCGTGGCCGATACGATCTCGGTCAATTTGTTCAAGGTTCTGACTGCTGCGGTTGAACAGCAGCGGGGACGCAAGATTATCCTGTCGGATTCAGGAAACTTCCCGTCTGATCTTTATGTGGCGCAAGGTCTCGCGCATTTCATGAGCGACGGGCACAGGTTGAAAGTTGTAGAGCCTGAAGCTGTGATGGAAGCCATCACTGAAGACGTCGCCGTGGTGATGGTGACGGAAACCGATTATCGTTCGGCGCGCCGCCACGACATGAAGGCCGTCACGAAAAAAGCCCATGAGAAGGGCGCGCTAGTGATCTGGGATCTGGCGCATAGTGCCGGCGCTGTTCCCGGCTGCTTGATGGACGTCGATGCTGATTTTGCAGTTGGCTGCACTTATAAATATCTGAATGGCGGGCCGGGCTCACCCGCATTTGTGTTTGTGAATCCGAGATTGCAGCAAGAGGTTGGCCCGGCACTTGTCGGCTGGTGGGGACATGCCCGACCGTTTGCCTTTGAACAGCAATATGTGCCTGCAGAAGGTGTGACGCGGTTTCAGTGCGGCACCCAGCCTATTCTTTCGATGCAGGCGTTGGATGCAGCCCTTGATGTGTGGGCCGATGTGGACATGGATGTGGTCTATGCAAAAGCCCAAAAGCAATGCCAGATTTTTGCCGAGCTGGCGGAGGAGCGGTTGGGTCATTTTGGCATCACGCTTTACGGCTCGCGCGAATGGGACAAGCGTGGCAGCCATGTGTGCCTTGCCCACGAACAATCCTACGCCATCATGCAGGCGCTGATTTCAAAAGGCGTGATTGGTGATTTCAGGGCACCCGACATGATGCGCTTTGGCTTTGCACCACTCTATGTGAGCTATGCCGATGTTTATGATGCGGTCGAAATCTTGGAGAAGATTTTGGAAAAGCGGCACTGGGACAAGCCAAAGTTCAAGGCGAAGGCGGCGGTGACTTGAGGACATCCCTATTTTGAGGAGAGGAAAGAACCGCTTCCCGTCCATTAGACTGACGAGTAATTTTCAATCCGTTCAAAACGCCCAACACTTCAATCGCAGTTAGATCGATGCTGTAGTGGTTCGATTAAAAGCGCCATACTACAATTGTCGTCAACAATCATTTAGAAGTTATCAACTCCCTTAATCTTAATTCTAAAGGGAAATACCCAAGTGCATTGAGATAAAACCAATCGATCGTGTCCGTACCGAGTATGCGATAACATAGAAGCTTTATTTGCATCGAAAGTGTAACATGGCCAAATGGTACAATATAAACTCGGTCCCAGTTCTTTGACCGCACCTTGTCCGCTGTTCTTGCTAGGATTTCCTCAAATACTTTTTGTGTGGATTCTATCGAAGAAAAATCTAGGTTGCCTTCGCTCGCGACAAATATCTCACCATTTAGAATTGTGGAGGGCAAGGGATGCAGACCTTTGTTGCAAACTATGGTCAACACATTTTCGTTAGACTTCTTTATCTGGTGAGAACCCAGCGATTTGATAACTTCGGCTAGGCCATACTGCTCCACAAGGAATGCTAATTCCTCTTCGAGATTTTCCATTGGTAATTTATCTTCTGACAATCCACTAACCTCCGCCGAGCATTGCTTTAACGTCTTCTTCGAAAAATTTCCCCAAGGTGGTTTTGCGACGAATTTTTATTGCCGGAATTTCGGCGTGACCAACTGCGTTTTTATAAAACTTAATCCAAAAAGCACTTTCAGTCATTACGAATGAGTATCTTAGAATACTATCGTGCTCAACGAGCGTAACGTCTATCCCCTTATTTTTTAGCATGGAGACATAGGATCTGATCTTCTTCATGTTGGGTTTGATGTGATCTGCCTCGTTTCTAATTGAAGTCAAATAATTAAAAGACGCACAATTTTCTTTCAGCGCCACAATGGTCAATTTCTTTCCATTACCTTGTCGTTGTTCGAGTCTTGTAAAGTTATCTTCAAGAAACCTAGGACTGTAGTGAACGCAAACGGTCAGCGACGGCGAATTTAGAATTTCGTCATCATACTTTATGGTCTTGCTATCTTGAGTGAAGTCACAGATTCCACTTGCTGCAAGATTACTGGAACCAGTAGCTGTCTGAATTGCTTCATTCACTATGTTAACCATGAGGCGATATTCAATCAGCCAGTGGAATAAAGTCACAACGGCAATCAGAAACCCAACGTGGCTGAGAGCTTCTCCCAAATCCAAATTCGCCCAATGATTGCCCCGGAAGGCATATCCGACCAAATAGACAATTATCCCTAGTAGGCCGAGCCCCCAAGATGTCGTGAAGTGCGTAGATTTCGTTTGAGTTCCCTGGAAGAAGTTTTTCATCTGATTGTGCTCCCGTCCCGATGGATGGTTAACTTGACGTGGTGCATTTGTAAATGATGCAACCATGGTGTCGGCTGCGAACTCCCTGCAGCTGGAAATTTTACACGAAATATGTGCTAAATGTTTTCAATTATCGTACCTAAATACCCCTTGACATTAAATTCCTAGTGTGCTTATATTCCTCTTGTCTGAACCAAAAGGAGGGGACGATGTCGACAACGTTCCGGTATTGTGGTTCAGAGGGCAGCGCCTGCGGGCGGGGGAGTTACGTACCCCCGGCTTCCGGGAGCTTCGTCGGTGGACCTTGGACACTACGATCCAAGCGCTTTCAATGGCTAACCAATATCACCGCCGGATTTAAAATCGCTGCGTTTCCAGTGTTGATGGTGAATGACGTTTCCACACCAA
Source organism: Aestuariivirga sp. (assembly GCA_039928255.1). GTDB lineage: Bacteria > Pseudomonadota > Alphaproteobacteria > Rhizobiales > Aestuariivirgaceae > Aestuariivirga. The sequence goes on from JBDSTO010000061.1 coordinate 3,183, forward strand.
ATTCCGTCACCCCGGCGCAGGCCGGGGTCCAGCTTTCTTCCTGTTTCACGACAGGAAAGCTGGATGCCAGCCTTCGCTGGCATGACGGTGTAAAGTGTGGTGACCAAAGCGGCAGCAACACGAGCCGGGCTTTGCCCCAATTCTTCTTCCACCTCAGAATTCTGATCGGGCGCAGAGCCATGGCAGAAACTTCCCCTCCATTTATTTTTCCGCTTTCGCGCGGTCCGCCTTAGGGTGCCGCCGCGTCATCGCTGTTTGGCGGACCCCGGATCAAGTCCGGGGCAGGCTCTTCTTCCGTGCCTTTGGCAGGGGCGAAGGCACTTGGCGTTGAGCAGGGCGATAAACCTTGCACAAAAGCCCTCTGCCATGCGTCCCTCATTGGCGTGATTGGTATTTGACAAAAGCTGCTTGGTTCGCTTCAAAGACATCATGGCAAAAGTGACAATACAAGATGTGGCCCGCACGGCGGGCGTTTCGGTGGCGACGATTGATCGCGTGCTCAACCATCGGCCCGGTGTCAAAACCCGCACCGTCGAAAAGGTGGAGCAAGCGATCCGCGAGCTGAATTACCAACCTGACCGGATTGCCGCGCGATTGGCGCGGGGCCGCGAATATCGCTTCTGGTTTGTGCTGCCTAACACGGCGGGCGAATTCATGAACCGTGTTTCAGACGAAGTTGAAGCTGCGGCAAGCCACATGGCGGGCGAGCGCGTTTCAATCATGGTGAAGCGCGTTGACGTGTTTGATGGACCTTTGCTGGCGCAGGTTCTTGATGGGCTGGGTGAGGGCATTGATGGCGTGGCCGTGGTGGCGCTTGATCATCCGGCGGTGCGCGAGGCGATTAATTCTCTGGTGGCGCGCGGCGTTTCGGTGGTGACGCTGGTGTCGGATGTGCCGGGTTCAAAGCGCACGCATTATGCCGGCATCGACAATTCCTCGGCCGGGCGAACCGCTGCCGGTTTGATGGGGCGCTTTTTGATGGGGTGCAAAGGCAAGGTGGGGCTTTTTGCAGGCTCGCTGGCTTTGCGCGATCACATCGAGCGCCAATTTGGTTTTGAACAAGTGATGGCACATGAATTTCCTGATCTGCAAATTTTGCCGGTGCGTGAATCGCGCGATGATACGGGCCGTTCCGAAGGTCTCACCCGGCAGCTGCTGAAAGAGCATGGCGATCTTCTGGGCATCTATAATGTGGGCGGCGGCACGGCGGGCATTGTGGCGGCGCTTGAGAGCGAGACACGCGCCACTGAAACGGTGTTCATCGCCCATGAGGTGACCGATGGTTCGCGCCGCGCCTTGATCAAGGGCACGATTGATGTGATCATCAACCAGGATCCCGGCCATGAGGTGCGCTCGGCGGTGCGCGTGTTGATGGCGCGCGCTGATAATTCGCCGCTCATCGAAGCGCAGGAACGCATCCGCATCGACATTTTCATGCGTGACAATCTGCCGTGAACGCTTCTGTCGTTCTGCGGCGAGCTGTGCCTGCGGATGCGCGGGCGATCACGGAAATCTATGCCCATCATGTTTTGAATGGAACGGCGAGTTTTGACACGGTGCCAAGGACAGTGGCCGAAACCTTAGAGCGCATTGAAATATGCACCAAGAAGGGTTGGCCGTTTCTGGTTGCTGATCAGGCAGGCCAAGTTGTGGGTTACGCTTATGCCACGCAGTTTCGCGATCGCCCGGCCTATGCCTATTCCTGCGAGAATTCCATTTACGTAGCAGCAGGCAGTCGTGGCCAAGGCATCGGCCGGCTGTTGCTCGACAAGTTGGTTGAAGAGGCAACGGCTTTTGGCTTTCGCCAGATGGTTGCAGTTGCAGGTGGCGGTGAACCAGCATCCGTGGGATTGCATTTGAAATGCGGGTTTGTGGAAACGGGCCGCATGAGGGCGGTGGGCCGCAAGTTCGGAAAATGGCTTGATACTGTTTATTTGCAGAAGGCCCTGGGCAGCGGGGATTCACTTGCCCCGCCGCAGGAACCCTAGCGAAAACAAATCAGAGCTTTTTCAGCTTCGCTTCAATGGCCGCGCGCTTTGCCTCGAGGAAGGGTGGAAGCGACAGCGTTTCGCCCAAGCTCTCCATCGGCTCATCAGTTTGGAAGCCTGGACCATTGGTGGCAATCTCAAACAGGATGCCATTGGGCTCGCGGAAATAGAGGCTCTTGAACCAGAATCGATCCACCGGACCAGAATTTGGAATGCGCATGTCCTTCAGGCGACTGGTCCACAGCTCATAGTCGGCCATCGGAATATTATAGGCGGCGTGATGAACAGCGCCTGCACCCTGGCTGGCAGGCGGCAATTTGGGTTCAACGCGCACGTGAAGTTCCGCCACCGGGCCAACCCCTGACATTTTGTAAACATGGGTTTCGCCAAAGCTTGTTGCAGGGGTCATGCCCATCAATTGCGTCAACACCGCATCTGTGGGTGCGAGATTGGGGACGCTCAAGGTGATGGGGCCAAGGCCCCTGATCTGCATGTCTTCGGGCACAGGGCTTTTGGCCCAGGTGTGGGGCGTTGCATCGCTCTCGTCATTTACAAGAGACAGGCGCTGGCCTTCAAAATCTTCAAAGTTTAAAATCTGCCTGCCATTTTCCTCGGTCACCTTTTCGGCGGAGACTTTATTGTTGGCGAGATGATCGCTCCACCAGGCAAATGCAGCCTCTCCCTTGATGCGAAAACCGGTGCGTACAATGGAATTTGTGCCGCGGCGTTCACGCGGAGCTGGCCAATCGAAAAACGTGATGTCGGTTCCGGCTGAGCCCAATCCATCCGCATAAAACAAGTGATAGGCTGATGTGTCGTCCTGGTTCACGGTTTTCTTCACCATGCGCAGGCCCAGAACCTTGGTGTAGAAATTATGGTTCTGGGGGGCGTCAGCGGTGATTGCCGTGAGGTGGTGGAAACCTTGCAAGGTGGGTGACATGTTGAACTCCGGTGTTTTGCATATGTGGGCAAAACGGCCAGGAATTGCAACGGAGTTCCTTAGAGGGAGACAACCGGGTCTGGCTGGCCCAAAACAAAGCCCTTACCATCGAGGCGATAAACATCGGGCCTGAAATTGACGCGACCATCTTCGGTGGCCCAGGCTGTCAGATACATAAAGCGGACATCCGGTGGGTTGATGATCTTTGCCTGCTGGGTTTGGCGTGTTGCAATAATTTGCTGGAACATGGAATCGGCATAGCCGCCCTGGCCGTGCATCACCCAATCAATCACCACGCGCACCTGGTCAACGCGCACGCAGCCCGAACTGTCAAACCTTTGGTTCAACTGAAAGCCTTCACGGTGCGGCGTGTCATGCATATAGACCATGTATTGGTTGGGAAAGTTGATCTTCACCGTGGCAAGGGCATTGTGCTCGCCCGGTTCCTGCTGGAATACATAGCGATCAGACGCCGTGTTCTGCCAATCGACGCTGGAAGGCTCGATCTCGGGCCCATTGACGCCATCGTAAACATGAATGCGCATCTGCTCGAGATAACCAGGATCGGCCAGATATTTGGGGATGATGTCGCGCGCCACGATTGAGGCTGGTGCGTTCCAATAGGGATTGAAGACAATATCGCTGACACGGCTTTTGAGTGACGGCGTTGGACGGTCGATCTTGCCGGTCACCACGTTGTGGCGCGAATAGATCTGTCCGAGTTCGATGGTCTCAAGCTGGCAGGCTGGAATGTTGACGACAATATAACGGCTGCCAAGACCTGAGATGTATTCGCGCACCCTCGGGTGATTGTCCCTAAGAGTGAACAAGCGCTCGTCGGCGGAGACATTCAATGCGACGCGGGTTTTCTCATCAACTTTGCCGGTGACGAGCAGCCCATGATTGAACTGGAAAGACTTCACGGCGGCAAGCATTGCGGAATCCATCTGGCCGGCATCAGGTCCCGTCAAAGTCTGGAAATCGAGATAGCCTTCGCGCACCAATCTTTGACGGAGGAGGGCAATAAGCTTTGGCGTGGCCTTGGCATCATATTTGGCAGTGGGAAGTGCAAGCCATCCGCCACCCGCCACGATCTCCGAATACATGTCGATGGCGCCTTCAAGTGCTCGCAATGAGCCCGGCGTCAACATGGGAGCCTGATCTTTGCCCGTCAGAATCTCAGTATGCGTGGCGAGTTTCGGCTGCTTTGCAACAGCAGGTGCGATTGCCGTGATTGCGCCAGTGGTCAAACGATCAGAGGCAAAAGCATTTACGCCCATGCCCAGCAGGCTGGCGGAGGAGAGGGCGAGGAACTTGCGGCGGCTGACTGACACGAATTAAAACTCACAGTTCTGTTGTGCACGAGGCGTCGCCCCGGATCGGTGAAAGCTGATCTTAGTTTTCGTCTCCCCGCGCTTACGCGGCTGAAGATGATTCATGCCCTGCCGCCATGTCGGGTAGAGGAACTTCCGGCAGGTCCTCAACTTCGTGGCGGATGATGGTGATGCGCGGCCTGTCTTCGTTCTCGGGTGATGTAGGAGCATTGAAGACGTCAGCTGCTCTCTGATCCATTCCTGATTCCGCCGCATTTGGCTGATGAGATTTTTCACCGACACGTTCAATGACGAGCCGTGCGCCACGCCCGGGCTGTTCATTTTGTGGCTTGGTTTCTGCCACCACGGCCAGAGACTTCGTGGGGGCGGGTTCAAAAATTGCCTCATCCTGCCTGAAATAGCCGGCTGACTGTGCTGCGGGTTTTTGAGTGGTCGAGACTGGACCAGCAAAGCTCTCTTCAAGATCTGCGACCAGGCGCAATGCACGCTCAACGCCTTTACCTAGCCCCGGTGCATCGTTCTGCTTGCCCAAGGCCAAGCGGGACTGTTCAGCGAGCTTGGCAAATAGCTGGCCTTCGGGTGAGAGGTTTGAAATTTCCGGGGTTAGATTGTGGATTTCCTGGCGCGCCCGGGATATGGCGGCCCTTGTCGATTCAATCAGCTGGGCGTCGGTTCCCGCGAGTGACATGGATTTGAGGCTGGCTTCCAATTTTTCGATGGAAGCGAGGATTGAGGCGGTTTCGCCTTTTCTCAGACGTTCGGCATAGGCTTGCAGGAACCAGCGGCCACGCGGCGTTTCCTCAACCGCGCTTACGATCTCATCGATCGATTCAGGGAAACCCTGTTGCAAACTACTCATACTCAACTCCCACACCACTGCAAAAGGAGCAGACTTGCACCCAGCGCAGACACACATTGCGGCAATATTCGTGGAAACTGGTGAATGTTTGGTTTAGTTCCGACCCATGACGGCACGATTATTCGGAATTCGCTTTTCGGTCGCTTTTGCCTTCCTGATGATCGGCAGCGGTGTGCAGCTGCCATTTTTACCGCTTTGGTTGAACGACAAGGGTTTCAGCGTCGGCCAGATTGCTGCCGTGATCGCTGGAATGATGGCTGTCAGGATCATTGGCGCACCCCTTTTTGCGACTTTGGCGGACAGAACGGGTAACCGGCTGGTTGTTGTGCGCTGCTGTGCCGTGTTGGCGGCCGTGGCTTATGGCATTTTGCCTCTCGTTCATGGATTTGAATATATTTTTGTCGTGGCCATGGGTGCCGCGTGGCTTTTTGCGCCGGTGTTTCCGATCATCGAGGGCTACAGCGTCGATGGCAGCGCCCGCCATGGGCTGGATTATGGACGACTACGGCTATGGGCTTCGTTGAGTTTTTTAGCGGGGAGCACGATCAGCGGCTATTTGCTTACGCTTTTGCCTGCCAGCGATACGATCTACCTGATTGCTGGCGCGCAGGGTGTTTCAGCGCTCGCCACTTTCGTTCTGCCGCCAGACAATGGTCCGCGCAAGGAAGAGCATCACGCGACGGCTCTTGAACTTCGTCAGGCTCTCAAATTTCTGTTTGCTTCGCGCTTCACGATTTTTCTGGCGGCGGCATCGCTCTCAAACTGCAGCCACGGTATGCAATATAGTTTCAGCTCCGTGTTGTGGTCGTCTTACGGATTTTCGACGATGACGATCGGCCTTCTGTGGGCCTTTGCAGTTTTGGCAGAAGTGGCGTTGTTTGCGTTTTCAAACCGAGTTGTAGCCGCACTCGGCGTCTACAGGCTTTTGTGCCTTGGATTGACAGGTGCGGTTATCAGATGGATCGGCATGGCGTTTGTCAGTGATTTTGAAACCAGTGCGGCATTGCAGATGTTGCACGCATTTTCATTTGCCAGTGCCCATCTGGCTTTGATGCATTTCATTCGTATCAATGTTCATCCGAATTTGCGCAGCACCGCACAGGGAATTTACGCCGCTCTGGCCGGGGGCTTGCTGTTGTCGTCAGTCACTTGGGCATCGGGCCCGCTCTATATGGATTTTGGTGCCAAAGGCTATTTGGCGATGGCGATGATTGCCATGTTTGGGTTGGGATTGGCGCTCTTCAGCCTGGTTGTCAGCCCCAAAGTGCCTTCAACGGTGGCTGCATAAGGCCGTCCTTGTAGGTAATGCCGGTATCACGATCTGCCGCCAGAAGCAGGGGCCCATCGAGATCAACAAAGTCGGCCATTTGGGCCACCAGAAATGCAGGTGCCATGGAGAGCGACGTGCCCACCATGCAACCCACCATGATCTTGAAACCTTCAGTCTTGGCCGCTTTGGCCATTTCCAATGCTTCAGTCAGACCGCCGGTTTTGTCGAGCTTGATGTTCACGGCATCATATTTGCCGCGCAGGCCTTTTAGACTCTTTGCATCGTGAGCGGATTCATCAGCGCAAATCAGAACCTCGCGCTTGAAGGATTTGAGAATTTCATCGGCCTCAGCGGGCAGGGGCTGTTCCACAAGCTCCACGCCATATTTCTTGCAGGCCGCAAACATCATTGGCAAAATTTCGGGCGTCCAGCCTTCATTGGCATCAATGATGAGGCGCGCCTTCGGGACACTTGCCCTTATGGCGGCAAGCCTTTCATCATCGCCGGGTTTTCCCAATTTGATCTTGAGAAGCGGCAAGTTGTTTACTCGTGCTGCATGGGCGGCCATGGCTTCGGGCGAATCTAGGCTGATCGTATAGGCCGTGATGACAGGCTCTGGTTTTTTGAGGCCAGCCAATTTCCACACAGGCTCACCTTCCAGCTTGGCGCGCAAATCCCACCGAGCTGAATCAAGCGCATTGCGCGCCGCCATGGGAAGACTGTCTGGGGTTTCGCCATCTTCGATGTGGGTTTTTACATATTCCAGGGCTTCGCGGCATTGCCACACGGTTTCGCCATAGCGCTTGTAGGGAACACCTTCACCCCAGCCAATGGTTTGACCTTGGGTTAATTCAACGACGATAACATCAGCGGTTGTCTTGGAGCCTCGTGCAATGGTGAAAGAGCCCGCGATGGGCCAGCTCTCCGCCTTCACATAGAGTGTATCCAAGCGCCAGGCTCAGCTTTGGCTGGGCAGGCGGCCAGCGGCCTCTGCCAACATCACATAGATGCGACCCTGCTCAGAAGCCAAAACCTGCTCCATCACATCATCGCCACCTTTTGCATCAGACAGGGTGTCGAGAAGTTTCTCGAACAGGCGATTATAGGCCTGAATCCGGCTGCGCAGCAGGCGCTCTTCAGCGTAGCGGCTTTCAATCGACTTGGTCATCTTGCGGCTGCGACCTTCGTAAAGCCGGTGGGCGTAGACCGATTTGTCGGAGCTCGCATAGCGCTTCTCAAGATCGCGCGGCAGGCTGCCATCCAATGCTTCCACCACATCGCGTGCGGCGGCGTTCAGCTTGGCACTATAGCCATCAACCTCACGAGCCAGATTGACCACGGTAGCGGGCTCAGCTTTCGCCTTGCTTTCTGTTGCTGGCCGGTCTGCAGCTGTTGAACGGGCGCTCATCGATCCTGAAACCGGAGAAAGGAACGAGGCGCCCTCAGATTTTCCCGGCCCAGACCCTCCAGAGCCATAAGGTGTTCGCGGCGTGGCATAGCCCGGTGTCGAGTAATTCAGCGAACCAGCTTGGTTGCGGACAACTTCGGACAAGGCATTCAAGGCGTTGATCTGATCGGCCACAACCTTGCGCATATTATCGGCGTTGAGACGAGTTTCCTCGGGTAGGTCGATGACGGCGCGTTTCAGCTCATTGCGCGCGGAGTCAATATCCTTGACCACTTGCTGAGCTGTGATGCGCATGTCCTGGGCTGTCTGCTGGAAGTCGCTCGCTGTTGATGACAGCATCTCATTCATGCTGGCCAGCGCGCGTTCGTGTTGTTCGCGTAGAGCCCGGGCAGCCTGAGAAACCTGACCCGTTGAATTCGCCTCAAGTTTCCGCAACTCATCTTCGAGGCGGTCAAGGGCTTGTGAAGTTTGGTCGGTCACGATGCGACTGATGTTCTGTGCACGGGTTTCGGCCGTATTCAGGCTTTCTTCAATCAGAGCCATGTAACTGGCCATGCCGGTGTCGACTTCAACGGCGCGGCGGTTGGCATCTTCCACCAGCTTGTCCATCGCGTCGCGGCGCGACGTCAACATGTTTTCCATTTCGCTGTTGAACTTGGTGATCGACTTATCAACCAGCGAGGATACATCTTCAAGGCGGTCGGAAATGCGGCTGCCCGTCATTTCGAGGCGGCCCGTCAACTGCATCGACACAGTTTCAAGTTTGCTGTCGATCTCTCCTGCAGCTGCCGCCAACTGATCGGCCAAATAGGTGTTGGCAGTTTCGACGTGCTTGGCAAATTTCTCCGAAGCGCTATCGAGCTTGGTTCCCGAACTCGATGCAGCAGCATCAAAGGCCGACATGGCGTTGTCGATGCGGCCCACAATGAGACCCGTTTCCTGTTCAAAGCGGCCAGTGATCTGCATGGCGGTTTCACCCAAGCCTTCAGAGAAGGCATCGCGGGCCTTGCCAAGGTCAGTAAAGATTTGACCAGAAGCAGAGTTGAGAGTTTCAGCGAAGCGCTGGCCTTGTGTATCGAGGCGCTTGGAAATTTCGCCCGTGAGCGATTCAAGATGTTCGGTTGCTGCGTCAAAGCGTTGACCCAAATCCGCGCTCGTGGTGTTAAGGCGTTCAACCATGCTGCTGGTGTTGACGTCGAACAAGGCCGTGAGTTCAGCTGAAGCCTGCTCCAGCTGGTTGCCAAGTCTTTGCTCAGTTGATCCCAGAAGTGAACCCAGTTGAATCGACGATTTGTCGAGCTTTGAGGTAAGGTCATTGGTGACCGATGCAACCTGCTCTGTAAGATTGAGAGCTGTCTTGCCCAACTGACTGTTGACACGGGCGGCCACAGTTTCCAGATGTCCCACGGTGTCCCCAGCCAGTGCGTCCACGCGGTTGGTAATCTCGCCGGAAATGCTTTCAAAACGCGTCTCGAGCTCATTGGTGGACGCCGTGATGCTGGTGATCATGGCGGAGTTTGTTGCAGAGAGCCTCTGGACGAACTCGCCCGAAATACTGATCAGGCGATCCGTGACCATTCCGCCTGAACTTTCCATGTTTTGGGCAAGGGCCAAACCAGAATCCTGCATCTGGCGGCTGACAATTTCTGAGGTGTCTTTCAAATGGGCGGCAATGGTGCCCGACGTACCAACAAGCAAGTCGTTGACGGATGTACCCACCGTTGACATTTGACGTGTGGCCTGGCCCATCGATGCTTCGAGCGAGCGAATGACATCAGATGATGTGCCCACAAGACGATTGGCAACTTCAGTGCCGGATTGGCCGATAATCTGGTTTGCCTGTGCAATGGTCGATTCCAAGCTGGCCACAACTTCGGTTGAGGTGGCCATAATACGAGTTACGACTTCGGCGCCCGATTGGCCGATGATCTGGTTTGCCTGGGCAACCGACGATTCCAAATTGCCAACAACTTCTGTTGATGTGGCGATCAAGCGGCTGGAAAGTTGATCTCCGGATTGACCGATGATCTGGTTTGCCTGTGCAATGGATGTTTCCAAATTGCCGACGACTTCCGTTGATGTTGCCATCAAGCGGCTGGCGACTTCGGCACCGGATTGGCCGATGATCTGGTTTGCGTGCGCTATAGATGATTCCAAAGTGCCAACAATTTCTGTTGACGTCGCCATCAAGCGGCTGGCGAGTTCAGCTCCGGATTGCGCCATAATCTGGTTTGCCTGGGTAAGTGTTGTTTCGAGGTTGCGAACAACCTCCGTCGAAGTTCCAACCAGACGGGTGGAAAGTTGTGAACTTGATCGTTCAATGATTTGGCCAGCTTCAACATTGGCATTGGTGATCTGGTCCACACCCTGGCGCAAACCGAGAAGCAGATTCGTTTCGAGATCTTTGATGTCGCCACCAAATTTTTTGGTTTCGGTACCAAGGCTGTCGGCTGCGTAATGCAGTGTCTGCACGTGATCGTTGAGCTGGGATGAAAAGCTCTGAAAATCACTGATCAAGCCTGAGGACAGGCGCTGCAGTTCCATTGAATGGCCGCCAATTTCCTGGCCTGTCGTGGCAGCACTGAGGGCTACATTTTCGATGGTTCGCGCCAGTTCACTGGTCGAACCCTTCAAGCCGTCTTCAAGTCGGCCAAAGGTTGAAAGCGCGAGATCAATGACCTGGTTGAGATTCTGCGTGTTGGATTCCAGGCGCAACAACATGGGCTGGGCGTCCTGATCGACAAGGGCACTGGTCTGCTGGAGTGCCATGCGCTGGCCTTCAAGACCCGAAACAATGCCGCGGATACGCTCTTCATTGGCACCAAACGCGCGCTCAACTGCGGAGATTTCCTTGTGAACGATTTCTTCGAGGGCCGTGGCGCGTTGAAAGGCATGTTCCACGCCGCCGACCAGCAGGTCAACCTCCTGGCGCACGGCTTGGGCAATGGAGGTCAGACCATCGGAGGCTATATCCTGAGGGCGAATCAGGCGCATGGCCTGGTGCATCAGAACTTCCGAAACCTGTTTCAATTGCTGGGCGCGCCACTGAAAATAGGCAATGGCCAGCATGCTGGCGATTGGAACAATCAGCATGATCAATGCCTGAAGCTGTTCCGCAGGGGTGCGCTTAGCTGCTGCCTGGCCAGCCAGTAACAAATCTGAATAAACGTAAGACCAGGTGAAAACCCAAATTAAAGACAAAAAGAATACGCCAACGAACACCGTATAGGACGGAGCGCGGCGCAACCTCGCCAGCATCATGGCAGTGGCCGGATCATTTTCATTGGCCGGACGGGCGCGCAGAGATGAGGGATCGACCTGTTCCTGGCTCAGGTCCTGATTTTCAAGGACCGGAATCCGGCCCCGGCGACGGTTGTCCGTGGTTTTATTCGCCATGTTGTCTACGCATCCTCTATATGAGGCAATTAGCCCCGCAAAATCCCCATTTTGGTGTCGACCGCCAGTTCCGGCAGGAGCCCCAACACCCAATCGAGTTCCGTTTCAACCTTTACTATACATTAAAATTGACCGGCCTAGAACCCGTCCCGGAGAGTTGCCCACTGGGTATTTGAAGATTTGGTTAAAATTGTGGAGCGAATTGAATCGATTCAATAAACTGCTTGTTAGCCATTCTTCTTCGTACATTTGAAGTGTATTTCCGCAAACATGCGCCGCAAGATGAAGGGGCACATCGTGAGAAGCAAGGCAGAAAGCAAAGAAGCCGGAGGCGGCCTTCCAGCGTTGGACCGAGAAGTCCTCACCCGTCATACTATGCACGATTACAAGCTGCAAAAAGAAGTTCTTCACTTGTTCTCGGTGCAGTTGGCAACGATCCGTGCCCGGGTTGCACAAGGACCCATTCCTGCCCCTGAGGCTAAAATGATGGCCCATACTTTGTTGGGGGCGGCCTCTGCCATTGGTGCCATTGAGATTGCAGCGATTGCCTCAAAATGGCATCAGACGCCCAGTTCTTCGCCGCAGCTGCGGCTTGAACTTGGCCGCGCGATGCAAGAGTTTCTATTGGCTGCACAAACCATCTTGTGATGGAGGCGTGATTTTCTCCACATTGCCTTTCAGACTGCATTGACTTATCTAGCGCGCAGAAAGGCAATTCAATTTATGGCAAAAATCACGTTTATCCAGCACGATGGCAAGGAAGTGACGGCAAACGGCGTGGCCGGGATGACCGTTATGGAAACCGCCGTTAAAAATCAGGTTCAGGGCATTGATGCCGATTGTGGTGGCGCCTGCGCCTGCGCCACATGCCATGTCTATGTTGAGCCCGAATGGAAAGAAAAGGTTGGACCGCGCAACCCTATGGAAGAAGACATGCTTGATTTTGCTTTTGATGTTCGCGAGAACTCACGTCTCTCCTGCCAGATCAAGATTTCAGACGCGCTTGATGGCTTGCGCGTGAAAGTTCCCGAAAAACAGTTTTGAGGTTTGACATGTCCGAGGTCTTTGTTACCGATGCGGTGATTATTGGGGCTGGCCCGTGCGGGCTGTTCACCGTGTTCGAGTTGGGGCTTCTCGACATCAAGGCCCATGTAATCGACATTCTGGACAGGCCCGGTGGGCAATGCGCCGAACTTTATCCAGAAAAGCCAATCTATGACATTCCGGCTTTGCCATTGGTGACCGGTGCCGAACTTACCCACCGTTTGATGGAGCAGGCGGCGCCGTTCAAAGCTCAATTCCATTACAACCAGATGGTGACCAGCCTCACCAAGCGGGGCGACAATGATTTTGAACTGATGACTGATGGCGGTCTGATTTTCCATTGCAAGATTGTGGTGATTGCGGCGGGTGGTGGTTCGTTCCAGCCCAAGAAGCCGCCTATTCCTGGTATCGACGCCTATGAAGGAACTTCAGTTTTCTATTCGGTGAAGAAAATGGAAAGCTTTCGCGGCAAAGATGTTCTGATTATTGGTGGTGGTGATTCCGCTCTTGATTGGACCAACAATCTGCAGCCCGTCGCCAAGAGCATGACCTTGTTGCATCGGCGCGATGAATTCCGTGCAGCACCTGATTCCGTGAAAAAGATGCGCGAACTGGTGGCCGATGGAAAAATGCAGTTGAAGATTGGCCAGGTGACGGGGTTGTCAGGTGCTAATGGCGTTTTGTCTTCAGCGCAGGTCAAAGGCAATGATGGCAGCATGTTCGATGTGGCATGCAATGCCATGTTACCGTTCTTCGGATTAACGATGAAATTGGGGCCTGTTGCAGATTGGGGTCTCAACCTTCATGAAAATCTCATTCCGGTTGATACGGCAAAGTTCCAGACTTCAGTTCCCGGCATTTTTGCGGTGGGAGATATCAACACCTATCCGGGCAAACTCAAACTCATTCTGTCGGGATTCCATGAGGCTGCTTTAATGGCGCAAGAAGCCTTCCATCTGATCAATCCGGGCGAGCGCTTGTTGTTCCAATATACCACGTCGAGCACCAATCTGCAGAAGAAGCTGGGCGTGGTTTAACTCAGCTCACAAAGGGCTGCAAGGCGATCAACGCTTTTTGCGGCAAGCTGTAGTAGGCCTTGCGGATGAGCGGCCTTAGCCAACCCAGGTAGGCTGTGCCGAACAGGCGGCCCTTGGCGGAGAAGGCGTAGTAATAGTCATTCACCTCGGTTTTACCCGAGCACCAAGATTCCTTATGCGGATCATTGGGAACCATCAGGTCGAATTTTTTCATACCATCCGCGAGGCTTAAACGCTGCGACTGATCCATGTGAAGGCGGCCTGGCGACAAATCATTCAGCGCATTCACATGCGAGGTGATGTAGCAATAATTAGTGTCCTTGTAGCGAAAGCTGATGTCCCATGAAGCGGGCGCGTTTCCAGCGGAGAGCTTGGTCACCACGAGTTTCAGCGGGCTGCCTTCAAGCCTTGCAAGTTGTTGCAGGAAGGCCACGTGCTTGGGGCAACTCATAATGCGGTTGTAACGGCCACGATCCTTTAGCCAGATGTCTTTTTCGGAAACTGCCGATGCAATCGCCGTATCACTGGTGCCGAGATCATTCACAGCTTCAAAATTCACCGGACCCAATTCCAGCAGGTGTTTTCTGATCTTCTTGCGGCGCTTCCTTTGGGTCGGCGAATAACGTGCATCATATTCGGCAGCGGTTTCGTAGACCGTCAAATCGAGATAGGGGGCATGTTCGTTGAAATGCCCATTTTTCAGATGCTGCTTCGCAAATGGAGCCAGATTTGAGTCATTGCGGACATGGCGGATATAGAGAATGTCGGCAAGGTTGTTGATCTGACAGAATTCCAGCGCAGACTTCATCCAGAATTCGGTGTTTTCATTCCGGTCACAAAGAATGTCGCCATATTGCGCGTGGGGGTCGGTGAGCAACGTCAGCATGTTCAGGCCTTGAACGCGGCGCAACATCAGGGGCAAGAGAAACACCAGCTTGTTGCTTTTGCGGCCCAGCATGATCTGGATTTCGACATGATCCTTTTGAGAGGAATTGCAATAGATTTTGGCCCACTCATTGACCCAATCGAAGGATTGAAAAACGCTGGGTGGTGAATGGCAACGTGACTCAAGATTTGTCCAGTCGGCGCGCAACGATTCAAGTCCGCTGAGGCTTGAGATCACGACAATCTCGCCCCTCGGATTTCCTGAATTTTGCTGTAACGCCACCGCTCGACTTTCCATCACGAATTTCTAGTCCAGAAATGTTCAGAACCGGATTTAATTTTTCAGGGTGAATGGGCTCACGGTTAACAGAGCCTTCCACTCAGGTCTTTGGCGGATCGTCGAAGGTAACAATTTCACGCATTAGGTTCGTCAGGCTTTCGCGTTTTGCAGGCGGCTTTGGAATGGGTCGGCAGACATCAACTGCAGCAAGTCCAATGCGCGATGTTAGGATGCCGTTTACAGCCCCCTCGCCAAAGCGGGCCGACAATTTCCCAATGATTCCTTTCCCGATAAAAAGGTGGAAGAAATTGTCGGAGAGGGCCAAGCCTCCTGCCACGGCAAGGTGCATGAGAACAAGACGTGTGAGGCGCAATGTAGCCAAGGTTGAGGGCCGTCCGCCGTAGAGCGCTGCAAGTTCGCGCAACATTGCGATATTTTGGCCGGCTACAAACGCCACATCGAGAGCGGCGATGGGAGTGACAGTCGTGAGAAGGGTGACGCGGCGCGCGCGCCTTGCGATGATGCGGTGGGTTTGCTCGTCAAGCGGCTCGAGAAGAAGCCTCTCGGCCAAGCGCAGCCGATCAAGAGGCGAAATGATGTCGGAGTCATGGCCTGCCAGTTCCTTCAGGCTCCAGGCAAGGTCTGGGCGATCGCGATAGAGGGCGCGCAGTGAGGTCAATGCAGATGCAACGGATTTTTCTTCGCCGGTATTCAAGGCAGTGACGGCCAGATGCTGTAAAGCTTCGATGCGGCGCAGGCGCAACAATCCCCAGATTTCATGGCTGATCAGCGCCAAGGCGGCAAAGCCTGCCAGGGCAGCAAGTGCTGTTGCAGTCCATCCGAGCGCGGGCGAGGATTCAAAGAAACTCTCAATCATGCGCGTGATGGTGACGCCAACCCATAGCGAGACGAGGGCAGCCAAAGCGCCGATCAGGATCGATCCCCACGGGCGCCCTCGCTTTGTCGTCTCGCGCGGCATTTCGGGGAGGCTTACGATTTCGAGTTGAGGCTCAGGCGTGGTGAATTCGATTTTGGGTGTGGTGCGGCTTTTGGTCGAAGTTTCAGGCTCGATCAAAAAGGCGCGCGGCTTGCGGGGCGTATCGTTCATGGGAAGCGATCTCCCAGCAGAAATTCGAGTGCGCGATCAAGCCTTACATGCGGGAATGTATCACCCCTCATCACCGGGGGCCGAAACTTCACAAAATGCAATTTGCCTTCCATGCTGCCATCAATGGCGCTTTGGGGATTATCGGGCAAGTCTCCGGGAAAGATTGCCGCTTCAGTTTCGCCATCAAAAACCTGACGATCGATAGCCTGACCCATTTCGGGAAGTCCTGCGATGCACGCCAACTCTTCCGACTTCTGCTTTACCGTTGCTTCGCGGGTCGAGCGAATTGAGGACAGTGCAACGGACGAAATCGCTGCGCCTTGAAATTCAGCGCGTGTTGCTGCTTTGGCCAGCAACTCATTCAATATTCCTTCGAGGCGGTCGTGGCTTTGATGATGAATGAGATCTGCTTTAGTTGCAGCGAATAGTACTTTGTCGATCCGACGGCCAAAGACGGTTGACGCATATGTATTTGCACCCAAGCGGAATGAGGACAACACATCGGTGAGTGCGGTTTGCAAATCCTGAATTGCGGCTGCACCCGCGTTCAACGCGCTCAACACATCAACCAGCACGATTTGCCGGTCCAGCCTGGCGAAGTGACCAAAGTAAAATGGTTTCACGACGCGGGCGACATAGCTGTCATAGCGGCGCTCCATGAGGCTCGCCAAACTTCCTGATGCAATTGTTGCATCCAGCGGCAAGTCCAATGGCGCAAAGGTGAGAAGAGGCGAACCCTGCAAATCTCCCGGCATCAGGAACCGACCCGGTGGCAGACTCGACAATGCGACTTCATCTTTGCGGCACTCTGCAAGATAGGTGGTGAACAGAGTTGCAGCCTTAGCTGCATCATCCTCGCTGGCAGGCCCATCCCACTTTTGCTGTTGGAGCAGATGATGCCAATCGCGGGCGATCTTGTTGCGGGGGGACTTGCGCGAAGCTCCGACCATCATCGCCGACCACTCCGCATAGCTGAGCTTGATCAACGGCAGATCGAGTAGCCATTCCCCAGGGTAATCGATGATGTCGATGTGAAGACGCCCGCGGCCAAAATTGCGGGCCAAGAAACCTCGTGGTTCATATTCAAGCGTCAGACGAAGCTGGCTGATACGGCGCGTGCCTTCGGGCCAGGCGCGGTCCTTGGCGGTCAGCACACCGAGATTTGCTTCATAGGCAAAACGTGGCAAATCATCATCGGGCTGCGGTTCGAGATAGGCCTTGGTGATCCGTCCCTGGGCATGGGCTTCGAATACGGGCATCCGCGCTTGTTTTAAAAGCGCATGGACTAATGCAGTGATAAACACGGTTTTTCCAGAGCGTGAAAGGCCGGTGACACCCAGGCGCAACGAGGGTTCACCGAACTGTGTAGCGAAGTCTTTCAGCCCGCCAAAAGCGATGCGGCCGTTGTCCACCAGGTCGTTGAAAGCCAAAGCCGTTCCTCATTTCCGTCTCGCCCATAGTTGGGGCTAAAACCCCAAAAATCAAGCTCAGGCCGGGCTGCCGCTCATTTTCCTATATTGCCAAGATCATAGGGCGTGGACTGGTAAATCTCGTTGATCCAGTTGCCAAAGAGCAAATGGGCGTTTCCGCGCCAGCGATTCAAAGGCGGATGCTTTGGATCATTGTCCGGGAAATAATGGGCGGGCTTGTCAATCTGCTTGTTGGCGTTGACATCGCGGAAATATTCTTCGGCCAGGGAGCTCGTATCATATTCGATATGGTTGAACATGTAGACTTGACGGTGGCGCGCGTCTTCAATCAGGCAAAGACCCATGTCATCAGCTTCGAGAAGAATTTCTAGGCCTGCCGATTTTGGGAGATCGCTTTTGCGAACTTCTGTCCAGCGCGAAACCGGCATGCAGAAATCATCCGAGAACCCTCGCAGCAATGGCGATGAAGGATTGAGGTTCTTGTGTTCATAAATACCGAAGGCTTTTTTTGGCAGCGCATGCTTGGGCACGCCATGGAAATAGCGCAAAGCAGCTTGCGCGGCCCAGCAGATATTGAGCGTTGAATGGACATGGGTTTTGGTCCATTCAAATATCTGCTCCATTTCCTTCCAGTAAGTAACGTCCTCAAAGGGCATCTGCTCAATGGGAGCACCCGTTATGATCAGCCCATCAAATCGTTGGGTTTTTACATCTTCCCAACTGTCATAGAACGCCAGCATGTGTTCTTGTGATGTGTTCTTGGGCGTGTGTCCCGTGACCTTGATAAGCGAGAGCTCGACCTGGAGTGGCGTTGCGCCAATCAGGCGTGCAAACTGCGTCTCGGTCTTGATCTTGTTAGGCATGAGATTGAGAAGGCCGATGCGCAAGGGGCGAATATCCTGCCGGTTGGCAGTCTTTTCACCCATGACATAGACGCCTTCCTTTTCGAGAATGGCACGCGCGGGCAGTTCATCAGGAATTCTTATGGGCATCAGGCTTGATCAATGGTTTTGGCGATGAGGGCAACGACGTCGTCGACACACTGAAGTGTGGGCACGGCCTGCATCGGAATGGTGTAGCCAAAATTTCTGGCAATCTTGCGATAGAGTGGGATGCGGTGGTGCAGAAGCTGTTCAAAACCCCATGCGGCAAAATCATTGGG
>JBDSTO010000062.1:0-11906 GCA_039928255.1 Aestuariivirga sp.
AGAACCAAACCCCTGGGCGGAGAGCGCCAAGCGGCGGGCTTGCGAAATTGAAATCGAGGATTTGGCCACTGGGCCGCTACGCAACCCGCTTGTGTCCGTGCCACTCTGCTTCAGCAGGCTTGGCCTCTTGTGGTCCCATGGCGGAATTGAAGCGATAAAGTGTTGAGCAATAAGGACAGATGATTTCCTTGGCCTTGCCCATGTCGAGAAATACGTGGGGGTGATCAAAGGGAGGGGCCGAGCCAATGCACATGAATTCGCCTGCGCCAATTTCAATCACGCTTAAACCCATTGAGTTTTGGAAATGGGGCGTTGCGCCGGAAGCCATGTTGTCCTCGTTTGATTTGTGTTAGCTGGATTTCAAATAGCACAGTTGAGAACAGATGCAAAAATTCAATTCGTCCGGTGTGGAAATTGCGTATGAAGTTTGGGGGCAGGGTCCGCCCATTCTGTTGATTCATGGCTTTGCATCCAACGTCTTTGTAAACTGGCGCGATACGCACTGGGTGAAGGTTTTGACTGAGGCAGGTCGTCAGGTGATTGGCATCGACAATCGCGGCCACGGGCAGAGCCAGAAGCTCTATGACGCGGCAGATTATTCCGCCCCGCTGATGGCTGACGACGCCAAGCGCCTGCTCGACCATTTGAACGTCGAACAGGCGGATGTGATGGGCTATTCAATGGGTGCCCGCATTTCGGCATTCCTGGCAATGACTTATCCCAACCGTGTCCGGCGCGCAGTGTTTGCGGGATTAGCTTCGCGTATGATTACCGGAGTTGGTGGATCAGATGAAATTGCGGCGGCTTTGGAAGCGCCATCACGAGATGATGTGACAGACCGCATGGCTTCTGGTTTTCGGTTATTTGCTGAGCAGACTGGCTCGGACTTGAAGGCACTCGCGGCTTGCATCCGTTCGACCAGGGTTAAAATAAAGGAAGAAGCGCTGGCCGCGATTTCGGTTCCTGTGCTGGTGGTCGCTGGTGAAAATGACGACGTAGCGGGGGATGTTGCAGGCCTCACTAACATCATTCCGGGTTCAAAAGGCGTTGTGCTTCCTCGCCGCAACCACATGAACGCTGTTGGTGATCGAGGTTATAAGGATGCCGTACTCGCGTTTTTGAAAGACTGAAATTCGGCCGGGCGATCAATTTTGACAAGCCATGACTCAAACATCTTTGCCGTTTTCTCCCAAGTGAACTCCTTGGCACCTTTTTGCACGATCTTGCGATCCAGCTTCAAAGCCTCAGTGATGGCGAGGCCCAAATCCTGATCCATGTAGCCTGTCTGGCCGTGCTTGATCACATCAACGGGGCTTGAGACATTATAGGCGGCTACCGGCGTGCCACAGGCCATGGCTTCCACCATCACCAGGCCAAACGTGTCGGTGAGGCTGGGGAAAACAAAACAATCGGCACTTGAAAGGGCGTGGGCATAGGTTTGCTCGCGCAGGAAGCCAGTGAAGACGGCGTTCGGAAATTTTTCCTCCATCATTCTGCGGTCGGGGCCATCACCGATCACAATCTTTGTGCCGGGCAGATCAAGACGTAGGAACGCTTCGATATTCTTATCGATGATAACGCGGCCAGACACCACCATCAACGGGCGGGGCAGGTCGAAATAATCGCGCGGCATGATTTTGAAGGTGCTGTGGTCAACGCCTCGCGTCCAGGTTTTCACATTCTTGAAGCCCTTGCTCTCAAGCAAGTTGCTGATGGTGAGTGAGGGCGTCATTACCGCCTGACTATGTTTATGGAAATTGCGCAGGATGCTCCAAAAGAATTTGGCCGTGCCGGGGACGGGAATGCGCGCTTCAGCATATTCGGCAAAGCGGGTATGGAAACTGGTGGTGAAGGGTATTCTGCGGCGGATGCAGGCGCGCCGTGCCGCCCAGCCCAGTGGACCCTCGGTCGCGATGTGGATGGCGTCGGGGCGCAAAGCGTCGATTTCTTTGCCAATGCCACGTGCACTGACCAATGCCAGTTCGATTTCCTTATAGGACGGTACGCGGACGACACGCCGACCTTCGGGTGTGAAATATTTTACCTCATGACCCAGTTTTGTCAGTTCCTTGCCAATCGTCTGCAGGGTTCTGACCACGCCATTGATCTGCGGAGGCCAGGCGTCAGTTACAATCAAGATGCGCATCGGGAACCTGTGGCGGTTTGTTTTGAGTTGAGAATCAATAACTAAACCGAGGTAAGCGAACCAAAATGACAGCTGCATTGCGGTTTGATGGCAGTATTGTGAGGGTGTCACAGAGCTTGGGTTTACCAAATAAAGTCATTGTCTTTTGGCTTGGGCCTCCCCAAATCTCTCAAATTGGGATATAAAGCGCCCAATGGGAGAGAGTTTCATGGCTCGCGAAAATACCAAAACTGTCGAGAAGATTGACCCGGTCTGGTCGCGTTTGCGCGGCGAGGCAGAGGATTTGGCGCGGGCCGAACCCGGCCTCGGGAGCTTTGTTTATTCTTCAATTCTGGCTCATGACACATTTGAGGATGCGCTTTCGCATCGCTTGGCCCAGCGTCTGGGCAATGCTGATTTGGGTGCAGATTCCGTCGTCAAGGCTTTTCAAGATGCCTTGGCCGCCGAGCCCGAGATTGGATTTGCAGCGCGGGCCGACATGATGGCCACATTTGACCGCGATCCAGCCTGCCACCGCTACATCGACTCGCTTCTCTATTTCAAAGGCTATCAGGCCCTGCAGACGCATCGCATGGCGCACCGCCTGTGGCACTTGGGCCGCAAGGACATCGCCTATTACCTGCAAAGCCGCAATTCGATGATCACGGCCCTTGATATTCACCCAGCTGCCAAAATCGGCAAGGGCATCATGATCGATCATGGTCATGACATCGTGATCGGCGAAACTTGCGTGATTGACGACAATGTTTCGATGATGCAGGGCGTGACGTTGGGTGGCACCGGCAAGGAATCAGGTGATCGTCATCCTAAGATCCAGCATGGCGTATTGATCGGTGCAGGAGCAAAAGTTCTTGGCAACATCACGATTGGCAACTGCTCGCGGATCGCCGCTTGCTCTGTGGTGTTGCATGATGTTCCACCCAACCGCACTGTTGCTGGTGTGCCTGCCAAGATTGTGGGTTATGCTGGCTGTGCTGAACCTGCCCGGTCCATGGATCATCAGGTTGAGCCTGAGGAAGAAGCAGCCGGGGGCTGAGCCCCGGCTTTTATCACGCGAAAACGAAGTCGTTGATTGAAAGTGTGAGATTGTTCACGCTGTGCACAATCAATTGATCTGTGCCGTGGGTCAGCACCACGTCGTGTGAGCCTTGACCCGAAATGGTGAAATCAGACAAGGCCAGAGCAACGCTGGGGGAAAACTGAATCATATCAGAACCCTGGACAAAATCCTTGATTATGTCTTTGCCGATGTGAAGGTCGGTGAACAAGAACGTGTCGTTGCCAGCATCGCCGTAAAGTGTGTCGTTGCCAGTGCCGCCATTGATAGTGTCGTTGCCGCCGTTGCCGTGAATCGTATCGTTGCCGGCGAGACCCATGATGAGGTCGCCGCCAGATGTGCCTGAAATAGAGTTGTTGCGAGCTGTGCCGTTTATTTGATGTAAGGCAATGTCGTCATTCAATATGGTGGCCGTCGCTGTTGCTGTGCCCAAGGTCAGGCCGGATGATAGATGCGACAGGGTTACGCCGAAAGTTTCATTGGTTTCGACTGTGTTGTCTCCAGCCACCAGAACCTGGATGGTCTTGGTGGTTTCGCCTGCCACAAAGGTGATCGTTCCTGAAAGTGCGCCAGTAAAATCAGCACCATTTGCGGCGTGGGAACCAGAGCCTGCCACGGCGTAATCAACGGTTTGATCAGAGCCCGAGGCTGCTGCCAATTTGATGGTGAAGGTGAATGGAGTGGAGCCTGAATTTCCTTCATTTGCAGAAGCTGTCGTGGCGGCGATGGAAACCGCAACTGGGGGGGGTGGAGGTTGAATGCCGTTTTGGCCGTTGGAGAATTCGGTTGCTTGGTGGTCAACGCCATTGAAGCGGAATATCTCAACACCGCTGACGTCGTCGGTCCCGTCTGATCCGCCAGAGATTGTGAAATGCACCGTGTCGGCGTTAAAGCTAATCGAATAGAGGCTCAGGTCGCCCGTGAAGACGGCCGTGTCGGTTCCCTGGCCCCCGATCAGCGTATCGTTGCCCATGCCACCAATTAGCGTGTCATTGCCGTTGCCACCATCGAGGCGATTGTTGAAGGCGTTTCCGGTGAGGGTGTCATCTCCCGCACCGCCGACAGCATTTTCAATTACAGTGTTGTATGCAATTGAGATGTTGTTCGTCATGGCGTTGCAGGACGAAAAGGTTCCAGACAGCAAGCTGATCGACGACGTGGTAGACCAGCCACTGAGATTGAGCGTGTCGTTGCCACCAGCATCATAGATGCAAAGGATGGGGTGGGCGTTCTGGCTGAAGTCATAGATGCCGCCGCTGGCGTTGCCGACTGTTGAATTGAAACCATAGACCGTGTCGCCAGTGCGTGTGGTTGGATCAGCGCCGTAAATTGCCTGAATTGCCATGATGTCGTTCAGCATCGGCGTCTGGGCGGTATACAATCTTCCGTCGGAACCGATCCAGTCGGCCCAGGCAACGAGGCCTTCCCCATTTGCCGCGCCTGAGCCCCAGTTCGGACCGAAATAACTCATGACCGAATAGACTGTTGAATCTTGAAATGAAGAGGGTGTCCAATTGCCCGTGCCGTTATAGTTGCCCATGTGGTCAAGGCCTAGTGAGTGGCCGAGCTCATGGATCAAGGTCAGAAAGCCATGCTGGCCAATGACAGGGGTTGCCAGATCCGAATAGCCGGGGTTGAACCAAACGGTGCCAGCTGTTGGAAAATAAGTTTGGGCAAAGCTGACGCCCTTGGTCGAGTTGCCAAATTCAATGTTGGTGTTTCCTGATCCCGCGACAATGTTTGGCTTTATCAGGTCATCCCAAAGCCCGAGCGCCACAACGGCCTTGGCTTGCTGGATCGAAGTGAACGCAGAGAAGCCGGTCTTTTCGGTGGTGCCTGTCATGTAGGTGGTGGAAGTCGGGAAGGAATAGGTGATCGTGGAGCCCGACCAGGAATAACCAGTAATGAGTTGGTTCAAAACCTGGGTGTCTGTCCATTTTGCCAATGCCATCGCAAGCGCTCCACACGTTTTGCGCCCGTTATTCGAGCGATTGCAGCGAGTTGTAGATGCCAATCATCTAAATGGGACTAAGGAACAGCGTTAAAATTGCCTTGAAATATCGGCAAATTTTCATCATTTACTTTGCACCATTGCGGGGTTTGCCGTTTGCAAGTATGCCAAGCTCACGCCACTGGAGTTCACGCCTTGAAGCCCGATGAAATTGCCAAACTGACAAAATTCTTCCGCGAGAAGTTCAATAATCCCGCCCTGTCGGTCAGGGTTCGTCCGCAGAAGAAGGATTCCGGCGAGCTCTATCTGGGCGAGGAATTCATCGGCATCGTATTTCGCGATGAAGAAGACGGCGAACTGTCGTATAATTTCTCAATGGCCATTCTGGATATGGACCTCGAATAAGGTCTGCTCCACGCGGCATTCGCCTTGCAAGTCTTGATGAAACGTCAAGACATTGTGCCAATTTGGCATAAAGTAAGGAAATTAATGAGTGTCCAGTTTATTGCCTGTTTTTTTGCTATTGCGACAGGCATTCTATTTTCAGCATCGATTGCAAGCCTTTGGGCTGCCTATAATGATGAGCCGCCCCATTTAGGATTGTTGCAAGAGGGTGGCCCCTATGCGCCATTCAAAGGCTTGATCTTAGCCTTCTCCGCACCGACAACCCTATTGTGGAACGGTGCCAACGCAATGGCAGAAGGGCCTGTTGCCGGAACGGTGTTTCTGCTGACGGGATTGACGTTGAGCTTACTGCAAGGTGTGTTTATCATCACGGCGATCTTCGGAATCTCGTGAGGGCTTATGCCGCTTTACAAATTGGATGGTGTTGCGCCGGAAATCGCCGCAAGCGCCTGGGTGGCGCCTGACGCCAGCCTGATCGGAAAAATCCGACTGCTCGACGAGGCCAGCGTTTGGTTTTTAGCGGTATTGCGCGGCGATAACGAATGGATTGAGGTGGGACAGGGCAGCAATGTGCAGGATGGCTGCGTTCTGCACACCGACATGAGCGCTCCGCTGGTGATTGGGCGGGGATGTACCATCGGGCACAAGGCCATTTTGCATGGCTGTGTGATTGGTGATTATTCATTGGTGGGCATGGGTGCGATTATTTTGAATCATGCCAAGATTGGTTCGGGCTGTTTGATTGGTGCCCACGCTCTTATTCCTGAGGGCAAAGTCATTCCTGATGGATCGTTGGTCATTGGTGCGCCAGGCAAGGTTGCTCGGGTTTTAAATGCCGAGGAACTGGGGGGCTTGCGCAAATCTGCGGAGGGCTATGTCCGCAATGCCAGGCGGTTTAAGGCTGGGTTGTCTCAATAAAAAGGAGCCGACACTGGGTGGGATCAGTGTCGGCTCCCGAAAGTCCGGCAGCTTGGGGGGGATGGGGACGCCGGCCGGACCTAGTTCAACTCAGTTGGCTTTGCTCCCAACCAAAACCTGAGTGGTGTTTTTTTGCAGGCTGACCCATTTCCGGGGATCCTGCTGTGACTGTCGCTTCAAAAATTTGTAACCCGTTTGGTCCCACCGCAGAACTTCATTGCGACGGTTATCGAGAATGAGATCGCCCTGATCAGTCGTGATGGTGAGCACGGCATGACCGTCGCCTTTTTCATCCAGCAAAACTGTCATCAACAATTCATCTGGGCTGATGCCGAGGCCCGTGAGATAGCGCTTTTTCAGGAGTGCAAAGTCTTCGCAGTCGCCAGCATCCACGGGATAGGTCCAGTTTTCCGCCACGCCATAGATTTCCATGTCAGTGGCGGGGCGAATGCTGTTGTTGACGTAGCTGTTCACCTGCTTGATCTGGTCCCAGTTATCGCCAGTGAGTCTCAGCTTTTCCACCTTGCCCTGGAATTTGCATTCGTCTTCACCGCGTGCGCAAAAGGCCACGTAGCCAATGGGCGGCAGTGTTGTGCTGAATTCTGGTTCAGCACTGGCAAATTGCGTTGGCTTTTGGGTGTCATCGATGGTGGCGCTGAAAGCCTGGCCTGCCATCAAAGACATCGCCAATGCCAAAATCGCTGTAACTGTTTTTCCCCGTCTCATTTTGCATCCCACTGCTTTTGTTATGGACGCAATCTACACAACAGGAATTTCATCCCCGTTCAGGAAAACAATTGTATTTGAATTAAATGCTGCGGGCTTCTTGAGCTTTGTATTAACCACTACAATCTCAGCCCATTTGGCGGAAACGACATGGTGTTTCAGGTAAATGGGGGTTGCACTTGCTGGGATGGCCTGATATTCCCCACGCACTTTCGTGATTGGCATGCGGCCATGGCGGAATTGGTAGACGCACTACCTTGAGGTGGTAGCGGGGCAACTCGTGGAGGTTCGAGTCCTCTTGGCCGCACCATTCGCATTTTTTGCGGATGATTTGAACAAACGTCGAAAGTTTGCGTTAGGCATTTTTCCGTTTGGAGAATCTCCCATGGCTGAAACAGAACATGTGGAGCAGTTGCGAGATGCCTGGGGCGCATTGAGGCCTGAATTTCTTGATGATTTGAATGCGGCGTTAACGGGCCAAGATGCCAAGTTGGCTCGTGGGTTAACGCGCGACCTTCATGCCGCTGACTTGGCTGACGTGCTTGAAGCCATGGACCTCAATCACCGCGTGGATCTTATTACCTTGCTGGGCAAGGGCTTTGACGTCGAAGCTTTGGCAGAGCTTGATGCAGGTGCCCGGGATGAATTGATTGAGGCGTTGTCGCCGGAAACGGTAGCCTCCGCCATCCGCAAGCTCGACACCGACGATGCCGTCTATTTGCTGGAAGATCTTGACCGCGAAGACCGGGCCGAGATTTTGTCCAAGGTTTCACGCGAAGATCGAGCTGTTCTCAACCGCGCACTCGAATATCCCGAAGAGACAGCCGGTCGCCTGATGCAAACAGAATTTGTTGCGGTGCCCGAATTCTGGACGGTAGGACGCGTGGTTGATCACGTGCGGTCGGCGCGTGGATTGCCCGGCAATTTTGTGGAAATCTATGTCACTGACGAAGGGTTTCACCTCAAAGGGGCGTTGCCGCTGAGCCGGCTCATGCGGACGCGGCGTGACAAAAAAGTGTCCGACCTGATGGATGAGGAGCAGACGGTTTTTTCAGTCTCTGATCCCCAAGAAGAGGTGGCTTACAAGTTTGAGCAATATAATCTCGTCTCCGCGGCGGTGATTGATCCTTCAGGGCGGCTAGTGGGCATGTTGATGGTGGATGACGTTCTGGATGTCATCCAACAGCGCAACGAAGAGGACATGTTGCGCCTCGGCGGTGTGGCGGCTGATGAAGACATCACCGGTTCTGTTGTTGAGACCACGCGCCTCCGCTTCACCTGGCTCTTTGTGAATTTGCTGACAGCGGTTTTGGCGTCATGGGTCATTTCATGGTTTGACGCCACCATTCAACAAATGGTGAGCCTTGCGGTGTTGATGCCGATTGTGGCCTCAATGGGGGGCAATGCCGGAACACAAACATTGACTGTGGCTGTGCGAGCCCTGGCCACACGGCAATTGGGGTCCTTCAACATGGTGCGCGTGGTGTTGCGCGAATGCCAGGTGGGTCTGATCAATGGATTGCTGTTTGCCATCATTGTCGGGCTCTTTGTGTGGTTCTGGTTTTCCTTCAGCAATCTCGGGCTGATTATTGGTGCTGCCATGGTGATCAATCTGCTTGTTGCGGCGCTGGCTGGAATTCTCCTGCCCCTGCTGCTAGACCACTTCGGCGCTGATCCCGCCATTTCGTCGGTGGTTTTTCTGACGACGGTAACGGATGTGGTGGGCTATTTTTCATTTTTGGGATTGGCCAAGATGTTTTTCAAACTGGGCACGGGCTAACTGGTTGTCTTTATACGGTTTTGCCTAAAGCTTGCCATTTCTGCCCGATGCGGCTAGAAGCCGCCCATTCCACTGATTTTCAAGGAGTTCCAGCATCATGGCGCGCGTCACCATTGAAGACTGCATTGACAAATTGCCGAACCGTTTTGAACTGGTTCTTCTCGCCTCGCACCGTGCCCGCAACATTGCGCAGGGCACGCCGATCACCGTTGATCGTGACAACGACAAGGACCCGGTTGTTTCGCTGCGCGAAATTGCTTCGGAGAACGTCAACACCGATGATCTTCGCGAAGAGTTCATTCACGCCATGCAAAAGCAGGCGGAAATTGATGAGCCAGAAATGACCGAAGTTCCATTGCTTGGCCAATCGGGCGCCATGACATTTGTCAATGACGCCAGCGAAGAGTCAAACGAAGTTGAACAGATGACGGAAGAAGAATTGTTGCGCGGCCTTGAAGGCATGCCACCTGCTGAAAGCCCCGGAAGCCAGCGCAACGGCTATTGAGTTTTATAGAACTTTATCTACGCGGCCCTTGGAGAAATCCAGGGGTCGTTTTCTATGGCGAGGTCACCAGCATTAAGTAGCTTGCGATGAAAAATGGGTAAGGCACTGGCGCTTCATCCAGTTTTGCTTATTCTAGCCCCATGATGCGTCAGTATGATTTGGTTGAGCGGGTGATCCGCTACAACCCGGAGGCGGATGAGGACTTGCTCAACCGCGCCTATATTTATGCGATGAAGGCCCATGGCACGCAGACAAGGGCTTCGGGCGAGGCCTATTTCAACCATCCTTTGGAAGTGGCCGCGATTCTCGCGGAAATGAAGCTCGACACGGCAACCATCGTGGCTGCCCTTCTTCATGATACAGTTGAAGACACTGAGGCTACTCATGCTGAAATCATTGAGAAATTCGGCCCTGAGATTGCCTCACTCGTTGATGGCCTGACCAAGATCAAGAAACTCGATATGGTGACCAAGGAAGCCAAGCAGGCCGAGAACCTGCGAAAGCTTCTGCTGGCGATGTCGAAAGATGTTCGCGTACTTTTGGTCAAACTTGCCGACCGCCTGCACAATATGCGCACGCTCAATTTTGTGAAGCCGGACAAGCGCGAGCGCATTGCTCAAGAGACTATGGAAATCTATGCGCCCTTGGCTGGGCGTATGGGCATGCAATTGGTGCGCGATGAAATGGAAGACATTGCGTTTGCCATTTTGAATCCCGAAGCCAACAAAACCATTCGCGACAGGTTGACCAGGCTTCACGCCGAAAGCGGAAACCTGCTGCAAGATATTGAACGCCAGTTGGCGGGCGCACTTGCTGCGCACGGGATCATCGCGGAAGTGGCGGGGCGCGAAAAGCGCGCCTACTCGATCTGGCGCAAGATGGAACGAAAGCATCTGGCGCTTGACCAGCTTTCAGATATTTTTGGCTTTCGCGTCTTGGTGAAATCTGTCGACGATTGTTACCGTGCCCTGGGCGTGGTGCATCAACAGTGGCATGCTGTGCCTGAAAAATTCAAAGATTACATCAGCAACAAAAAACAGAACGACTATCGCTCGCTCCATACGATCTTGATCGGCCCGCATTCGATGCGTGTTGAAATGCAGATCAGAACTTTCGAGATGCATGAGATTGCTGAACGCGGGGTTGCGGCCCATGCAAGCTACAAGGATGCGTCTGGCGTGGACGTGGCTGCGAATGGCGTCAAAGTACCTTTAAGCGAATCGAATGCTTACCAATGGCTCCGGCATCTCATGGATGTCCTGCAAGAAGGTGACAGCCCAAAGGAATTTCTGGAACACACACGGCTCGAATTGTTTCACGACCAGGTCTATTGCTTCACGCCAAAGGGCCAATTAATTGCCCTGCCGCGCGGTGCAACGCCAATTGATTTTGCCTATGCAGTTCACACTTTGGTGGGTGACAGTTGCGTGGGATGTAAAATCAATGGCCGCCACGCCACACTTGTGACGCAGCTTCAAAATGGCGATGAAGTGGAAATCCTGCGTTCGGAAGCTCAGGTTCCGCCCCCTGCGTGGGAAGCCATTGCGATCACC
This sequence comes from Aestuariivirga sp., assembly GCA_039928255.1. Lineage (GTDB taxonomy): Bacteria > Pseudomonadota > Alphaproteobacteria > Rhizobiales > Aestuariivirgaceae > Aestuariivirga. Next base: position 11,042 of record JBDSTO010000062.1, read on the forward strand.
GGCAAGGCGAAGGCTGCAATCCGACGCGCCACGCGGGCTTCAATCCGCAAGCAGTTTGCGGGGCTGGGGCGCGAGATTTTGGAAAAACTTCTGGCGCGACACAAGATTGCTTATTCTGACAAGGATGTGGCGGCTGCCGTACAGCGGGTTGGCCACCGCAATGTTGATGATGCCCTGGCGGCTGTTGGCCGGGGGGAACTCTCTGGCTTCGATTTGTTGAAGGCCATGGGGATTTCTGTGGAAGAGAAAGACCTCAAAGCCGCCCGGCGCAAGATCCTCAACAGCAAGGCCGAAGCGTCGGGCAAATATTCATTGCCTGTGCGCGGCGCTGCTGCCAACACGGTTTTGAAAATTCATCGTTTGACTGGCGCAGTTCCGGGCGAGCGCATTGTCGGTATTTCGACGCCGGGTGAGGGTATCACCATCTATCCAATTTTTGCACATGCCCTCGAACAGTTTGACCAGCAGCCCGAACGCTGGGTTGATTTGGCCTGGGGTGTGGCGGAGGAGGGGATGCGCTTTCCGGCCCGCATCAAGGTGACACTGATCAACGAGGTGGGAGCGCTGGCGCAAGTGACGCAAGTGATCGGCGAGCATGGAGCCAACATTGATGAGTTGCAGATGACGGCGCGGCAGGGTGTCAAAGATTTCTTCGACCTCACTGTGTTGCTTGAAGTCTTCGACATCAGGCATTTGAATGACATCATCAACGGATTAAAGAGCAAACCATCGGTCAGCACAGTGACGCGGGTTTCAGGCTAGAGGTTAGGCATATGCTTTCACATGATCAGGTTCTTGATGAATTCCGCGCTGCTGGAGCGCTGCTGGAAGGGCATTTCATTTTGTCCTCAGGGCTCCATTCGGG
>JBDSTO010000063.1:0-6421 GCA_039928255.1 Aestuariivirga sp.
GTATCACGACTGACATCAACCCATCCGACATTTCAGATGTTGTGGGCGAGTACACACAAGCCAACGCAGCCCAGGCTGAAGAGGCCATTGCGTCTGCCAAGGCCGCTTCGACAGGCTGGGGGCTTTCAACGCCGCAACAGCGCGCGGACGCGCTCGAATTTATCGGCACCGAACTTCTGGCCCGCAAGGAAGAGATCGGCAAGTTGCTTTCGCGCGAAGAAGGAAAGCCCTTGGCCAACGGCATCGCCGAGACGACCCGTGCGGCACAGATTTTCAAATTCTTTGCCCAGGAAGCGTTGCGCATCGAAGGCACACTGCTGGCCTCGGTTCGCCCCGGCGTTGAAGTCAACATCACGCGTGAGCCTGTGGGCGTTGTGGGTCTTATTTGCCCATGGAATTTCCCCATCGCCATTCCAGCATGGAAAATTGCGCCAGCTCTGGCCTTTGGCAACGCCGTTGTCTTCAAGCCTGCTGATCTGGTTCCGGCCACAGCATGGGCCTTGTCCGAAATCATTTCACGCTCGGGTCTTCCGAAAGGTGTTTTCAATCTGGTCATGGGCCGCGGCTCTGTGGTGGGTCAGGCCATGCTCAATTCGCGCGATGTGAATGTCATCTCCTTCACTGGCTCAGTTGATACAGGGGCTAAGGTTGCCCTGGCTTGTGCCACGCGCGGTGCAAAGTTCCAGCTTGAAATGGGTGGCAAGAACCCACTCGTGGTTCTTGATGATGCCGGCATTGATGCCGCGGTTGCGGGTGCCGTTGACGGCGCCTTCTATCAGACCGGACAGCGCTGCACGGCTTCCTCTCGCATCATTGTGCAATCAAAGATCCATGATGTGTTCATCGAGAAGATGGTCACCGCGATGAAGGCGCTGAAAGTCGATCACGCCTTGAAAGAGGGAACGCAGATTGGTCCTGTCGTTGATGAATCACAGATGGCGCAGGATGAAAACTACATCAAGATTGCGCGCGATGAGGGCGGTGAACTGGCCTGGGGTGGAGAGCGTTTGAACCGCGACACCAAGGGGCATTATCTTTCGCCAGCGTTGTTCGTTAACACCAAGAACACGATGCGCATCAACCGCGAGGAAGTGTTTGGGCCTGTCGCTTCAGTTGTTAAAGTAGACAGCTATGAAGAAGCCTTGGCCACGGCCAATGACACGCCATTTGGCCTGTCTGCCGGCATTTATACCAACTCGTTGAAGTCGGCCAATGACTTCCGCCGCAAGTCACAAGCGGGCATGGTAATGGTCAACTTGCCCACCGCAGGCGTTGATTATCATGTGCCCTTTGGTGGCCGCAAAGGATCGTCGATGGGTGCCCGCGAGCAGGGCCGCTTTGCTGCCGAATTCTATACGCTCGTCAAGACAGCTTACGTCACGGCCTAAGGATCAGGGGTGTCTGCCATGCAGGCACCCCTCTACTTGGAATTAAACCAAGCTTAGATTTACGTCACTGAAACGTCGAGAGCGCCTACGCCTTCGATGGCACCGTGCAATTTGTCGCCCCGGTTTACGGGACCGACACCTGCGGGCGTTCCGGTGAAAACCACATCACCAGGCATCAATGCGAAGTAAGTGCCAAGTTCGGCAAGAATTTCAGCCACGTTCCAGATCATCTCGGCGATGTCGCCGGTCTGCCGCCGCTCGCCATTGACATCGAGCGTAATGGCACCCTTTGTCAAAAGGCCAGTTTCGCTCGTCCTGACGAGAGTGGAAACCGGTGCTGAATGATCAAAGGCCTTGGCCGTGTCCCACGGCCTTGCGAGTTTTTTTGCCTCTGCCTGCAGATCGCGCCTTGTCATATCGATGCCCACGGCATAGGCGAAAATCTTGGTGTCGGGGCCCAACGCCACAACCAATTCGATTTCGTGATGCACATCGGCACTTCGTGTTGGATAGGGAAAGACGCCATTGGTCACAATGGCATCGGCGGGCTTGGTAAAAAAGAATGGCGGGTCGCGGCCCACAACGCCGCCCATTTCCTTCACATGGTCGTTGTAGTTGCGTCCCACACAGAAGATGCGGCGCACAGGAAATTGCAGGGCGGACCCTCGAATAGGGATGACGGCTTGAGCCGCTGCCGGAAAAGCGAAACTCACTTCAGTACGATGCCTCTGTCGCGGAATGACGCCCGCGTTGCATCTGCTGTGCCACCCAAATCAATGGCGCGGGTCGCTGCCTCAACGACTTCAACGTCAAAACCCAGCACCTTGGCGTCTTCAGCGGAGTAGCGGACACAATAATCAAAGGCGAGGCCCACACAGGTCACTTTTTTAAAGCCGCGTTCGCGCAAGTAACCGCCAAGTCCGGTTGGCGTTTTGTGGTCGTTCTCGAAGAAGGCTGAATAGGAATCGATGGCCTTGCGAAAGCCCTTGCGGATGATGAGTTCGGCATGAGGAACGTCGAGCGCTTTGTGAAACTGCGCCCCTTCAGAACCGATGATGCAGTGGTCCGGCCAAAGCGTCTGAGGACCATAAGGCATTTCAATCTGCGTGAAGGCCGCATGGCCGGGATGTTGGCTGGCAAAGGATGAGTGGCCTTGCGGGTGCCAATCCTGCGTCAACACCACATGTTCAAATTCATGCGCGAGTGTGTTGACCAGAGGCACGATGTCATTGCCTCCCGCTACAGCGAGCGAGCCGCCTGGGCAGAAATCATTTTGCACATCAATGATCAACAGCACGGAATTTTTCATTTGGCGTTCAGTGCTGCAGCACAGCCTTTGAAGGCGGGAAATGGATCGGTGATGATGTAAAGAGGAATGTGTTTCATGACCTCCGACAGTCGACCTTTTTCTTCAAACACGGCACGATATTTGGGGGCTTTGAGTTTTTCTGCGAGCGAAGGCGCAATGCCACCGGCCAGATAAACCCCGCCGCGCGCCTGCAGAGCCATCGCTGCATCGCCAGCTAATCTCGCCAAGAATGTCATAAAGTGATCGAGAGTTTTTACGGCGGCAGGATCAGTTCCATCCAACCCTGCCCTCATCACTTGCTCTGGCGTTGTCTGAAGGGGCGATGACGCCACGGCCTTATAGAGGGCAAACAGGCCGGGGCCAGTCAACACGTCTTCAACTTCAGAGAATTTGTCCTTGCCCATGATCTTGTCTTTGAGGGCAAGCTCCTCTGCCGTGACGATGGGTAAGGTCACGTGGCCCATTTCGCCCGGAATGGGGAACCACTCACCATCGGGCAAGGGCGCCAGAGTCGCCATGCCAAGGCCGGTGCCGGGGCCAAGGACCACTTTTACCTGCGGCTTATCTGAAACCATTCCGCCGATCTGCACCAGATCAGCGCTTGCGATATGTGGCAGGGACCAGGCGAGCGCTTCAAAATCATTGAGGAGGCGAAAGCGCCGGGCGCGCGCCGCCTCACGCAGCGATTCAGCGCTGAATGTCCAGTCGCGATTGGTGAGCCTGATATGTTCACGGTCAACCGGGGCTGCCACGTCAACGGCAGCGGCGGCAAGCTCTGTGATCCCACGTTTTTCCACATAATGGGCAATGGCGGCTTCGAGGCCCTTAAAATTGTCGTTCTTCAAAACCTCGACATCGCGCACATTCATCTGGCCGAGCTCCATCAAGCCAAAGCGCGAATTTGTGCCGCCAATGTCGCCCACAAGTGCCAGATTTGTCATTGGCATCTAGTGCCACAGCTTTGGCCTTTGGGCAATGAGGTCTGGACGATTGACCCCGTCGCCGCTAGGACAGCGCCCGACATGACCACCGATATTGAAACCCAGGCCGCACGGCGCAGAACCTTCGCCATCATCTCGCATCCGGACGCGGGCAAAACCACCTTGACCGAAAAACTGCTGCTGTTCGGCGGTGCCATTCAGCTTGCCGGACAGGTGCGCGCCAAGGGCGACCGGAGGCGCACGAGATCAGACTGGATGTCGATTGAGCGGGCGCGCGGCATTTCGGTTGTGACCTCGGTGATGACGTTTGAATACAATGATGTGGTGTTCAATCTGCTCGACACGCCGGGCCATGAGGACTTTTCCGAAGACACCTATCGCACGCTGACTGCCGTTGATGCCGCCGTGATGGTGATCGACGGGGCCAAGGGCATTGAAGACCGCACACGCAAGCTTTTTGAAATCTGTAGGCTTCGTGACATTCCAATCGTCACCTTCATCAACAAGTTTGACCGTGAGGCGCAGGAGCCGCTCAATCTTCTTGATGAGATTGAAAAGGGCCTGGCGCTGACCGTTGTGCCCATGGTGTGGCCCATCGGCATTGGCAAAAGCTTTGCCGGAACCTATGATCTCATCAACCAGCGCATCCGCCGCATTGATGAAGACCCCGAAGGCGTTTCGGTTTCGGGGCCTGATGATCCGCTGATTGATACACTGCTGCCGCCTGCCGGTGCGGCCCAGTTTCGCGAGGAACTGGAGCTTCAGCAGATGGCGGGCCACGCGTTCAATCAGGCCGCCTTCAATGAGGGTCATTTGTCGCCTGTCTATTTTGGTTCGGCACTCAAAAATTTCGGTGTGCGTGATCTGCTAGATGCACTGATTGCCTATGCCCCGCCGCCGCGCGACCAGAAGGCACGCCAGCGCGTGGTCAAAGCCGTTGAGAACAAGCTCACCGGGGTTGTCTTTAAAATCCAGGCAAACATGGATCCCAATCACCGTGACCGCATTGCCTTCATGCGCGTGTGTTCGGGCAAGTTGACACGCGGCATGCGGGTTAAAATTGTGCGCACGGGAAAACAACTGGCCCTTAACGCGCCACAGTTTTTCTTTGCGCAAGATCGTTCATTGGCGGAGGAAGCTTTTGCTGGCGACGTGGTGGGCATTCCCAATCATGGCGTGCTGCGCATTGGTGACACGCTGACCGAGGGCGAAGACATTGTGTTCACCGGGGTTCCAAGTTTCGCGCCGGAAATTTTACGGCGGGTGCGGCTGGGTGATCCCATGAAAGCCAAGAAGTTGAAATCGGCTTTGGAAGAATTGGCCGAAGAAGGTGTCGTTCAGCTTTTCACCCCGATTGACGGATCAGGCGCCATTGTCGGTGTCGTGGGTGCCTTGCAGCTTGATGTGCTGGCTGATCGGCTTGAGCATGAATATGGTGTTCCAGCCACGTTTGAGACGACCCGCTTTGAAATCCTGCGTTGGATTTCAGCACCTGATTCAAAGTCGATGGATGGTTTCATTGATGCCAACAAATCGGCCATCGCGCATGACCTTGACGGCGCACCTGTGTTTATGGCCTCATCGGGCTTCAATCTGAACTATGCTCTGGAGCGCGCCAAGGGCATTGCGGCGCAAACCATCAAGGAGATTCATGCATGATGTTTCCTTATGATTTTGACTTCCTGCATCTCTTTGCAGTGGCGCTCATTTTCATAACATGGGGACTTTACACACCGATCTTGAACTGGTTGGGCCATGGAACCTTGAATGCCCAGCTTCATGTGGTGCGTCTCAAATGGATGCGCATGCTGTTGACCAGTCACCGCGAAAAGCGGGTTTTCGATGCCATTCTGTTGGGCAACATTTCATCGTCCATGTCGTTCTTCGGTTCGGCCACGCTGATTGTTTTGGCAGGGCTTGTGGGCACGTTGGCCTCGATCAACCGGGTTCATGCCTCGCTCATTGAAATGGCATTCTTCCCACCCATCAGCCTTGGCCTGTTCACGGTTTATTTTTCGGCAATCACCTTGGTGATGGCGATGAGCTTCTTCTCCTTCACCTATGCGTTGCGGAAGCTCTCTTATACTCTGGCCATGATCGGTGGACTTGATGAAGCGCCGGCTGCTACGCCCCAAGCCAAGACCATGATTACCCAGACTGCAACCGTTCTCACCTCTGCAGTCACCAGCCTCAATAATGGCATCAGGGGATATTATACGGCGGTCGCGGCGCTGTTTTTATTCGCAGGGCCATGGCCCTCCATCGTGATGACTTTGGGTATCGCAGCGTTGCTGTTCTACAGGCAGGGTTGGTCGACCGAGGCGCTGGCGATTGAACGCTATGTCGAAGCGATGATCGAAGAAGGAAAATGATATAGAGCTGTTCCCTCTGGGTGGCTTTTGGGACTGCGACAGTCGATCCTTCTTGCAACTAAATTGTTCGACCCGCATTTGACTATAAACAGTTCAAAACTCATTTGAGGAGAGAAGACGAGTCATGGACAGGTTCACTGGCGGTTGCCTCTGCGGCAAGGTGCGGTTTGTAGCATCAGGGCACCCTTACAGGGTTGGCCTTTGTCATTGCCTGGATTGCCGCAAACATCACGGCGCACTCTTTCACGCCTCGGCCATATTTCCGGAAGACGCTGTTGTGATCGAAGGAGAGACTCGCGAATATCAGGAACGCCACTTCTGTCCGCTCTGCGGCTCATCAGTTTTTTCACGGAGTGGAGATGAAACCGAAATCAATCTTGGATCGCTCGATGAAACCGACCAGTTTGTGCC
>JBDSTO010000064.1:0-13818 GCA_039928255.1 Aestuariivirga sp.
GCATGAATGGTCCAATATCTGAATGTTCCGCGCGTGCCGACTTCGCCAGTGGCATGTCGTAGCCATTTGATGTGGCCACGCTCCACCGCACAATCGGTGGACACATGATCGCCTGTGAATAATTCCATCCACATGTGGCCAGGTTGATAGGCGCTTTCCCAATCGGCCTCGCTGGCAATCAGACGACTGCCAAGGCCCATTCCCTTAAGGTTCGTGATGGGCTTTGAGAAAACCGGAAATTTTTCTGGCTTCACGCCATGAGGGCCGCAGATGATGCCTTGGCTCTCCGCAATTTTGAGCCGGTCATAAATCCAGTGTTGCCGACGAAACAGCTTCCAGCAATCGGGATCATCAGTGGGGATGTTCACATCAGGAGGGCAGGAAATTCCCTCAAAATATTGAACCCGCCATGGGTCTCGTTCCAGAATGGGCATCACGGTCCATTAACATAACTATTGTGTCAGGACGTGTCAGCAACGCTCTCATTCAGTCATGTTTGCGTGAAGCAGCGTTACTCAATCATCCACACGACATTAACGTCAGCACCTACGGTTTGTTCCCCTTCGGCCACGGGAACGGGTCCAGCATCTGCCGCCATGGCTTTGGCGCGCATCATGACGACGGGCGGCTGGACGTTATTGTTGCCTTCGGTCAAAGAGACAATTGAACCCAATTTTACACCGGCAGCGCCGGACAAAACATTGGCCTTGCGCAGCGCGTCCGCAACAGCGGCTTTGCGGGCTTCATCCAGGGCGGCTTGCTGATCTGCAATCGAGAACGAAACACCGTTCACCTGGTTCGAGCCCGAAGTGACAAGCTTGTCGAGAACGTCGCCCACGCTGTCGAGTTTGCGCAAGGTCACCGTCACGGTGTTGGAAACCTGATAGCCCGTGATCTTGGGGGCCTGGCCATTGTTCTGGCCATAATCATACTGCGGTTGGACTGAGAAATTCGATGTCTGCACGTCCTTTTCGACTACATTTGAAGCCTTGAGTTGTGCGAACAGCGCCGTCATCGAAGTGGTATTGGCAGCAAGCGCCGATTTTGCATCGACAGCGGATGTAACAACGCCCGTTGTCACAATGGCAAGGTCCGGCGCCTGTCGAACTTCCCCATGTCCGCTGATTTGAATGGTGCGCATTGGCTTTGCCTCCTCAGCACGTGCAGGTGAAACCGCGAGAGCGGCGAGAAGAACAAAAGCGACAATCGTTTTCAACATCAATCAAATCTCCTTTGAATGATGTATAGGAATTAATTTCGGCCAAATTATGACGGAAAATTTAATTTATCGGAACGGTGGTTCGTCAAAGCTGCGAAGTTTGCGCGAATGCAATTGCGATTTTCCAACACGCAGCCGGTCAAGTGCGGCAAGGCCGATCATCAAATGCTCGGCTACGGCACGATCATAAAATGCATTGGCAGCACCCGGCAATTTGATTTCGCCATGCAAGGGCTTGTCGGAAACGCAAAGCAGCGTGCCGTAAGGAACGCGGAAGCGATAGCCTTGCGCAGCCAGCGTTCCTGATTCCATGTCGATGGCAATGGCGCGCGAAAGATTGATGCGCTTGCGCTCAAGCGTCCAGCGCAATTCCCAATTTCTGTCATCATGCGTGAGAACTGTTCCCGTGCGAAGCCTGGCTTTCAAGGCCTCGCCACTTTCGCCCGTCACATCAGCTGCCGCCTGTTGCATCGCCACTTGAACTTCAGCCAAAGCCGGAATTGGAATGTCGGGTGGAACGATGGCATCAAGAATATGGTCTTGACGCAAATACGCATGGGCCAAAACATAATCGCCGATACGCTGGGATTGGCGAAGCCCGCCACAATGACCGATCATCAGCCAGCAGTTGGGTCGCAACACGGCAAGATGGTCGGTCATGTTTTTGGCATTCGACGGCCCAACACCAATGTTGATCAACGTAACACCACCAAGACCATCTTTGCGTGTCAGATGATAGCCCGGCATTTGAAACCTGTGCCAGGGGCTAAGATCGAGGATGCGCATCGTCTCCTCTTTGCTCAGTCCACGGACTATTTTTCCGCCACCCGGCAAATAGAGGGTGTGGTAGATGTCGCCCGCTGAAATTTGAGCAATGGCCCATGTAATGAATTGATCAACATAACGATGATAGTTGGTGAGCAAGATCCACGGCTGCAGATTTTCCCAGTGCGTGCCTGTATAATGCTGAATGCGCTTCAACGAAAAATCGACGCGAACCGCATCAAACAAAGCCAACGGATAAGGCTCGCCCAACACCTGGTCCCATTGCCCGTCGGCAATTTCATCGCCCACCAAAGCGAGATTGGGAATTGGAAAATAAAGTGCAAGCTCGGCCGCACTCACATCGCCAACGCCCAGATCATTGCCGCTCGTCAGAACATAAGGGTAGGGAATCTCCTGCTCCGAAACATTGACCTCGATCGTCGCGTTATAATCAGCCACAAGGTGGCGCAATTGCCCGACCAGATAATTGCGAAACTGCCTTGGCTGCGTAATCGTTGTGACGTAAGTGCCCGGCCCCTGGAATTTCGCATAGGCGCGCGAAATCGACGGTTGAAGGCCCACGGGCTCATAAGTTACCCGCAATTCGGGATAGCGGTACTTCTTGCGCTCTCCCGCCGAAGGTGCTTCGCGCGTGGCAAAATATTGCTCTAATCCCCATTTGAGGGCCGAAACGGCCTCATCATACAGGGTTTCCAGCCGGTCTGCGGCCTCTTCGGGAGAAAGGTTCGATTTATTCATATCGGCCTTCTAGCATAGCTTTTGAAAATCATGTAGCCATGCGCAAAGTTTGGCGGGGCCTATAGCTCAATGGTTAGAGCTGACGGCTCATAACCGTCTGGTTCCAGGTTCGAGTCCTGGTGGGCCCACCAAACTTTATCACCGCAAAATGCATTTGAAGGCGCATGGCAGATACAAAATCATTCTTGATCGGCATCGACACGGGCGGCACCTATACCGACGCTGTAGTGATCAACGCCGCCAATCATTCAGTCATCTCATCCGCGAAGGCGCTCACCACCAAGGGCGATCTTTCGATTGGTGTCATCGAAGCCATGCGCGCGGCCATCGGACAGGCCGGCGCGGCATTCTTGCCCGACCATGTTGGCATCGTCGCTGTCTCAACAACTTTGGCCACCAATGCCATTGTCGAAGGCCATGGCAGTTCGGTTGCCGTCATACTCTGCGGCTTTGATGATGGCATGGTCGAACGCACCGGCATCGCCAAGGCATTTCCCGCCATGCTTATTCTGCGCGTGGCTGGTGGTCATGATCACAATGGCAATGAAGTGTCGCCCCTCGACGAAAAAGCTGTGCAGGCCTTCGTTGAGGCGCAAGGACAGGATGTGTCGGCCTTCGCCGTTGCATCGACATTTGCAGTTCGAAATTCCACCCATGAAATTCGTCTTCGTGACCTGATAACCAAAATCTCTGCAAAGCCCGTAACCTTGTCGAGCGATCTTGCATCGGCTCTTGATGCGCCGCGCCGTGCGTTGACCGCCGTGTTGAACGCAAGATTGGTCTCGCGCATCGGCCAGCTTGTTGAGGCCGTCAGACTGGCCATGGCCGAAATCAAAATCATCTGCCCACTGATGATTGTCAAAGGCGATGGCACTTTGGCGCTGGCCGAAGCCGTCCAGGCCAAACCCATTGAAACGGTATTATCTGGTCCCGCCGCCAGCCTCGTGGGCGCGCAATGGTTGTCGGGCCTCGACAATCTCATCATGTCCGACATGGGCGGCACCACAACCGACGTAGGCTTGCTGATTGACGGTCGCCCGCAAGTGGCAGAGCAGGGCGCTGAAGTGGGCGGCTGGCGCACCATGGTCAAAGCCATCGACGTGAAAACCATTGGCCTTGGTGGTGACAGCGAAATTCATACGAGTGTTGATGGCAAGATAGCGATCGGCCCCCAACGTGCCGTACCAATCTCGCTTTTGGGACAACGCTATCCTGAAATGATCGGTCTCCTGGAAGCGGATCTGGCAGCAACGGAAGGGGGCTCGCTGCTCGGAAAATTTGTGCTCCTGCCATTTGGCGCAACATCCACCAACGCGCGGGGCCTCTCCGAACGCGAGGCGGAAATATTGGCGCATGTTCGCGAAACGCCTCAACCGCTGCAGCGCATCGCCACGTCAGCACCAGGCCTTCGGGCCGTGGCGGCATTGCGAAAGCGCGGCCTGATACAATATGCAGCCTTCACACCTTCTGATGCGTCTCATGTGTTGGGTTTGCAGAACAACTGGAATGCGCAAGCGGCACATCTTGCGGCAAAACTGTTTCTGCGCTTCATGGAAATGAAACTGCCGGATGAGGCCCGCCTTAAGGTTTTTTGCGAAGCCGTTCACAGCCAGACTGTTTCGCAGTCGGCCCGGGTTATTTTGAACGCGGCCTTCGGTCAAACTTTGGCGACAGGTGCCATCGTTGATGCGGTGTGCGAAGGACGCGGTGAAATCAATCAGGTCAAAATATCGCTTGCCCCAAAAATTCCGATTGTGGCCGTCGGCGGACCTGTGAAAATCTATTATCCCGAACTGGGGCGAAGGTTGGGGTGCGAAGTTCTGTTCCCGGTCCATTGTGATGTGGCGAACGCGGTGGGTGCCGCGGCAAGCCTTGTGGCACAGCGTGTCACGGTGAGTGTTGAGGGTGACGGCAACGGGGCCTTCAGGGTGTTGGGGGCCGGGCAAGCCGATCAATTTGCTTCCGGTGCAAGGGCCATCGAAGAGGCTTTAAAGCGCGCTGAAACCCAAGCAGTCAACATGGCCCGCCAAAGTGGTGCGAAGAATCCGGTCGTCACAACCAAGATCGAGAAATCCTTCCTCCCCGATGCAACAAGTGATGACGGCTTGTTGACTGCAACCGTAACCGCAGAGGCGCGCGGCCGACCTTAACCATTCTTGCAAACCAAGATCGTTAATTTTGGCTTAACCAGTGCAGCGTTCTCTCAAGAATCTTGTGTGTTAGCACTCGATTTACCCCGTGATCGCAAGCACTCGTTAACCGAGATTCATCTAATTTGAGTTCGATGGGGAGAGCGGCAGGATGACTTCGGCATTGTTCAACGGCTGGGATGAGCTTCGCAACTCAGGGCAAACCTGGCGCGTTGAAAAACCCAGTGCACCTGTGAGCCTCGCTCCGTTTTTTCCTGACCAGAACGGCGGCGTCTACGAGACCCTGTTGTCAAATCTTCCCGTCATGTTGCATTGTATGGATGGTTCAGGCCGAATGATCTCGGCCAATGCCGCGTGGTGTCACGCCTTGGGCTACGCCCCTACCGATATTATCGGCCGCAGCTTCTCAGAACTTCTGCCCCCTGAATCCCGCAGCAAACTTGTCACCGAAATCTACCCGCGCTTCCTTGTCTCATCAACCTATCGCAACGCCGAGATTCTGATCCATCGCAAGGATCGTTCGCTTGCCACCGTCTTGATGTCGATGACAGCCTATCGTGGTGACAAGGGAAGGCTTGAACGCAGCGTCTGTCTTCTCGAAGACATCACTGAAAAGAAAATTGCTTCAATGGCGTCAGGCCGCAGCGACCAACGTTTCAGGGCCGCCTTCAATGCCTCTGCGTATGGCATGGCAATTGTTTCTCCCTCTGGCCAGATTGAATTGGTAAACGATGCGCTTTGCGATTTTCTTTTGCGCCCCACTCTTCCAAGTGCTGCCTTCAGCTTTGAAGAGCTGATTAACCGCGAAGATCGCAACCAGTTCATCAATGCAATGCACCCGCTGCTCTCGGGGCAGGTGCCTTCGTCGACACTCACGCTCCGCTATCGTCGCAGTGACGGCAAAGTGGTTGAGGCGGCCACATCAGTTTTACTGGTGAAGGGCGAGAAGGGCGAAATTCAGAACCTTGTCGTTCAGCTTCTTCCCGCCACGCCAAGCAATGTTTCTGACGTGAGGATGGCCAAGGCCCAGAAAATGGAAGCCATCGGCCAATTGACAGGCGGCTTGGCCCACGACTTCAACAATCTCTTGACCGTCATCATCGGCAACCTGCAACTTCTTGATGGCAAATTTGCCCCAGAGGATAAATCTGCCAGGCGCGTCTCCGAGGCGATCGATGCCGCGCAAAAAGGTTCGGATCTCACACGCCAACTTCTCGCGATAGCAAAAAAGCAAGACCTTTCGCCGCGCGATGTCGAAGTGAATTCCCTTCTCGCAGGCATGGAAGCACTTGTGTCGCGCTCCATCGGAGAAAACATTGAACTGAAGGTCGATCTTGTGGCGGGCGAAACCAGCGCTCTCATCGACCCATCGCAACTTGAATCGGCAATTCTGAACCTTGCCATCAACGCGCGCGACGCCATGCCCAACGGCGGCCGCTTGACCATTGAATCCCAGTCGGCGCATCTCGATCAATTCTATGCCGAGAAAAACCCCGGCGCTGTACCGGGTGATTACATCATGGTCGCTGTTTCAGACTCAGGCGAAGGCATGTCTGCTGAAACACTTGAACAGGTGTTCCAACCCTTCTTCACCACGAAGCCCCAAGGCATGGGAACCGGCTTGGGTCTTTCAATGGTTTATGGCTTCATCAAACAGTCGGGCGGCCATATCAGTATCTATTCGGAATTGGGCCATGGTACATCCGTAAAGATGTATCTGCCTCGGCGTAAACCGATGACCGCAGAAACCGCACCGACGGTTACAAATCCCGCACCAGAACCAATTGGCGCATCGACACCAGCCGCACCTGTGGCAGCCCCGCCCATTGCCCCCACACCAGCGCCCGTCGCAGTTCGCAAGCCCAAGCTTCTTGTCGTTGAAGACCAGGAAGCCGTGCGCGCCGTGGCTTGTGGATTCCTCGAAGGCTTTGGTTATGAGGTGATTGAAGCTGGTGACGGCTTCGAAGCCTTGGCCAAGCTGCAGGAGAACATCGACATAGATCTGATGTTCTCGGATGTTGTGATGCCAGGCGGCATGAATGGCTTTGATCTTGCCCAGGCCGCGCAAAGCTTGCGGCCTGATCTCAAAGTCGTGCACACGTCAGGCTATCCCAAAGGCGCCATGGTCCACCAGGACGAACCGCGGTTTAAAAACGGCTTCATCATCATGAAACCCTATCGCCGCGACGAGTTGCAGAAAATCATCAAGGACGCCCTCGAAAAGCAATAGGGCTTGTACTGTTTGAAGCTGCGCGCAAAACTGCGCCATGGCGATTCACACGGTCTTTGATTTTCTGGCCTCGCTTAGTGCACTCACCCTCTCTGTCGTCTGCTATCGCTGGCGTCTCCGTCCCCAATTTACGCGTATCGACGACGCCGGCTTGGGCTATGGCTTATCGCTTGTGGCGGGCGCGGCACTGGGCGGCTTTGGTCTGGGCACACTCAATCTCTGGTTTTCAGGTGTGCCCATTTTGGGGCGCAGCATTGTAGGCGCACTGGCCGGGGCCATTCTTGCCATTGAACTCTTCAAGCTCTGGCGCGGTATTAAAGGTTCAACCGGAATCATTTTTGTTCCGGCTTTTGCCGCAACAGTAACCGTTGGGCGTTGGGGGTGCTTCTTTGCAGGTCTCGATGATGAGACATATGGCACGCCCACGAACCTGCCATGGGGCGTCGATCTGGGAGATGGCATCATCAGGCACCCCGTGCAACTTTATGAGTCATTCTCCATGGCCGCGTTTTTGGTTGTGGCACTGTGGCTGATTGGCACGCGCAATGCGTGGTTCATGCGCAACGGATTTTATGCCTTGGTGCTGTTTTACGCGGGTCAACGTTTTCTGTGGGAATTCCTGAAACCCTATGGCACCTTGCTCGGGCCTTTCAATCTGTTCCATATTGTCTGTGCCGCGCTGATCGCATACGCTTTGACCATGATGTGGAGAGACCATGAACGCACCCGTCCGTAAGATTTCGCCCTATATCTTTCATGGTCAAACAACATCGCTCTGCTCGCAATGTCTGGCGCTCGTTCCAGCCAAGATTATTTTTGATGATGGCAATGTCTATTATTTGAAGCGTTGCAAAACGCACGGCGTGGAAAAAGCGTTGGTCTCCACCGACATTGCCTATTACAAGGTGGCGCAGGATTACATTAAACCCGGTGACAGGCCACATGTGTTCCAAACTCGCACGGAAGAGGGTTGCCCCTATGATTGCGGGCTCTGCCCCGACCATGAGCAACATTCCTGCCTTGGTCTTATTGATGTGAACGAAGCATGCAACCTCTCGTGCCCAGTTTGCTTTGCCGATTCATCGACCGCCAAAACTTCGCATCGTCCGCTGGCCGAAATCGAACGCATGATGGATACGCTCGTGGCATCAGAAGGCGAGGCTGATTTACTGCAGATTTCAGGCGGCGAGCCGACCATCCATCCCCAGATCATCGAGATTCTTGAAGCCGCCAAGCGCCGCCCCATCCGTCATGTCATGCTCAACACCAATGGCATCCGCATCGCACAGGATGAAGCCTTCGTGGAGCAGCTCAAAACGTTCAAACCCGGATTTGAAGTCTATCTGCAGTTTGACTCGCTTCGTGCCAGTGTTCTCAAGAACCTGCGCGGCGCCGATTTGACGCGCATCCGCAATGAGGCTTTGGACGCCCTGGAAAAAGCCAACATCTCAACGACATTGGTGGTCGTGGTGAAGCGCGGCCAGAATGACGATGAGCTTGGTGAGATCATCCAGCATGCGCTGAAATACAAATGCGTGCGCGGCATCACCTTCCAGCCCATCCAAGATGCGGGCCGCAATGAAGGTTTCGATCCGGCCAAGGATCGCTTTGTTTTGTCCGACATACGCCGCGCGATCATCAACGCGGGTACGGCCTTTGGCGAAGGCGACATCATCCCGCTGCCATGCAATCCGGAATCGATTTCCATTGGCTATGCGTTGCGAAATGGCGACAAGATTGCCCCGATCACATCCTTCTTCCCAAAAGAAATGTTGGTGGAAGCACTGCCAAACGCCATTACATTTGAAAAATATCCTGAACTTCACAAGCAGATCCTGAATTTCTTTTCGTTGGCCACGGTTGAATGCAATAACCCCGAGCGGCTGGACGCGCTGCTGTGTTGCCTGCCACAAATTCCTGTGCCCGAAGGCATGGGCTATGAAAACATTTTCCGCATTGCCATCGTTGAATTCCTCGATCCGCATAATTTCTGCATCAGCCGCGTGAAACGGTCTTGCGTGCATTTTGTAACCCCCGCCGGGCAAATCATTCCCTTCGACACCTACAACCTGTTCTATCGCGATGAAGCAGCGCGCAAAAGAATGGCGCTGTCAAAGAGGACAGCATGAAAGTTCTTTTCACAGTCTTTTGCATTTTGACGGGCCTCTTTGTGGGCGGCTGTGGTTTGATGCTGATGAGCATGGGTGGAGTCGCAGGCAATGACCCCGTGACACTTCTCGTGTCAGCACTTTTTGTTTCCGTCGTCGTTGCCAATATTGTTTTTATCGTTTTCGCCAACAGCAAGAGCCCGAACCGCGGCAAGAACCTGAAAACAGCTGCAATAATCTATGCAGTTCTTCTGGCAGTTTCGTTGCTGATCGTCGGTAACAACCAGAGAAATGACTCTATCCTCGAAGCAATTCTCCTGACGGTGGCAGGTTTTGCCACCGTCAAAGTTATCTTCGCGTTTCTGTTGGGTGCAAAATTGGCAAAGGACGATGAGACAAAGGCCGCACCACCATCACCCGGGGAAGAAGTTTCACCATGAGAACCCTTTTGATCATCATGTGCGTACTGGCCGCGCTTTTCACTGGTGGATGCGCCGTTCTGGCCCTGGCAGCGGGTCCGCTGGCTTTGCTTCCCGCTGGTGTCGCTGTTCTCAATCTTGCTATCCTCGGTGTGTTATTCAAATGGCGCTTCAAATGGCAGCCAGCGTTTTTTGTCCTGGGCGCCATTGATTTCATCATTGCCGCGGCGGTCTTGATATTGATGGGCAGTTTTGCATCTGCCGATCCCAATGATCCAACGGTTGCAATCTCCGTGGTCTTTGCAGCCTTCTTTGTCCTCAAAGGAATTGCAAGCATCGTCGTCGGGTTGAAGTCTCAAAATGAAATCTGATAAAGACCTCTCAAAGGGCAATTCATGACCGGACTCTTCACTCTCGAAAATCTCACAACCTTGGTGATCTTGACCGCACTGGAAACCGTGCTTGGGTTCGACAACCTTCTTTACATCACCATTGAAGCCAAGCGCGTGGCAGCAGCCCAGCAGGCGAGGGTGCGTTTCATCGGGACAATTCTGGCGATCGGCCTTCGCATACTGCTGCTGTTTGTCGTATTGCAGCTTATATCGGCGTTTCAGGACCCGTGGTTCTCAATTTCAATTCCGTACTTCTCGGCCGTCTTCAATGGCCACAGCATCATCGTCTTGTTTGGCGGCCTTTTCCTGATCAGAACCGCGATCAAGGAAATCCATCATCTTCTCGCAACTGAAGACCTTCACAATGAAGAAGGCAAATCCACCGGCAAACGCACCGTCGCCAGTGCGCTGTTCTGGATTCTGGTGATGAACATCGTGTTCTCCTTCGACACGGTTCTCTCAGCCGTGGCCCTCACTGATCACTTCTTTGTCATGGCCGTTGCCATCATAATTTCAGGCATATTGATGGTGTGGCTCGCGGACCACGTGGCCAGTTTCCTCGAACGCAACCGGCTCTATGAGGTCTTGGGACTGTTCGTCTTGTTGCTCGTTGGCTTCATGCTGACGGCCGAAGGCGGCCATATCGCTCATATCAGCTTCTTCGGCTTTGATGTGGAGCCCATGTCCAAGACTACCTTCTATTTCGTCTTAGGTGCCTTGGTGATTGTCGATGTGCTGCAAGGCCGCTTCCAGAAGAAGTTGGACAGGGACAAGATTAATCCACCGACACATTGATTGACCAGATCAGGCACAGAGGTCCTGAGATCAGTATTGTGTTTAAATATATATCACGATATATAACAGTATATGAAAACGGCAGGACAAGATGTTGTCAAGGAGCTCGGCTATCTGACTTTGGGCAGTAGGCTGAAGCGGTTGGGCGAACGCATGCAAGCCGACGTCTCCCGGCTGATCAAACGGGAAGGGCAGAATGTTCATGCCGGTCTGATGCCCACCTTGGGCATTCTGGCTGAGCGCGGACCTACAACAGTGGGTGATCTTGCGATGGCACTTGGTATTGCGCAGCCCGGCGTCACTCGCATGCTCGTCCAACTGAAACAGCAGAAACTCGTGACGTCGGGCAAAACGGGAAAAGACCAGCGCCAACGGCTGATTGCTCTCACCGAGGCGGGGCAGCACGTAATTGATGCCACGCGGGATGAGGTTTGGCCGCGGATTGAAAGAGCGTTGGCTGAAGTTTGCAAGGGACTGGATGGGCCGTTCATTGAACAGCTGGCCGCAATTGAAAATGCATTGGAGAAAACTCCGTTGGACCAGCGCGCCGCAAAAAAGATGAAAGCTGTAAAATGATCGCTAGTCTTGATCGCCCCATCTGGCACGCCTTGACGACAAGACAGCTCCCCTTTGCCGAAGGTGAAGACAGGGCCAAGCGCTACCTTGTTCCGGTGTCTCCTTTCGGTGCAGCCGTTGATGACAGCGATAAAAGTCTTGAAGCTTTGCGGAACCTGATCCCGGAAGGTGGTTCGACCGTCCTTCTCCAAGCCATAAATTGCCCAACCATTCCCGGCACAGAAGTGGCGATGGCGGCAGAAGGTGTGCAAATGGTTGCCAGCGAACCTTTTCCGTTTGCTGATGAAGAAGGCATTCTCAATCTCGCCTCCGTTGATGCTGCCGAAATGCTGGCGCTGGCGGCTTTGACCAAGCCTGGCCCCTTTCTGCCGCGGACCCATGAATTGGGACAATTCATGGGAATCCGCGACGGCGGGGTTCTTGTAGCCATGGCCGGCGAACGCATGAAAATCCCCGGCTTTACCGAAGTGAGCGGCGTCTGCACCCATCCCGACTATCAGGGTCGCGGGCTGGGCCGACGCTTGGTGCAGGCCATCGCAGCGCGCGTTTCTGCACGCGGAGAAACACCATTTCTGCACACCTTTGCCAACAATGTCGGTGCCATTCGCCTCTATGAGAAAATGGGATTTGAATTGCGCAGCAAAATGTTCATCACGGTCCTGCGCCGTAGCGGCTGACAGCATTGCCCTTCGCTGAACGAGCGGCTACAAGCCAGCGCGAAACTCACTCAATTCCAAGGTTCCGAACAATGGCGCGCCAGTTTATCTATCACATGGAGGGGCTTTCAAAGTCCTATGCCGGGGACAAAAAGGTCCTCGACAATGTGCACCTGTCTTTCTACCCCGATGCCAAGATTGGCGTGCTCGGCCCCAACGGCTCGGGTAAGTCCACGCTGCTCAAAATCATGGCGGGCCTTGATAAGGAATATAACGGTGAGGCCTGGATCGCTGACGGCGCCACCATCGGCTATCTCGAGCAGGAGCCTCAGCTTGATGCCTCCAAAACCGTTCTTGAAAACGTGATGGAAGGCGTGGCGAAAAAGAAGGCTATCCTCGACGAATACAATGCCTTGATGGCCGACTACAACGACGAGAACGCCGAGAAGGCCTCCGTCTTGCAGGACCAGATCGATGCACAAAATCTTTGGGATTTGGAAAGTCAGGTCGAAGTCGCCATGGATGCGCTGCGCTGCCCGCCGGGCGAGGCGTCGGTTGAAAATCTCTCCGGCGGTGAAAAGCGCCGCGTGGCCCTGACCAAGCTTTTGCTGTCCAAGCCCGACCTCATTCTGCTCGACGAGCCCACCAACCATTTGGACGCTGAATCGGTGAACTGGCTCGAGCATCATTTGCGTGATTATCCTGGTGCCATTCTGATCGTCACCCATGACCGTTACTTCCTCGATAACGTCACGGGCTGGATTCTCGAGCTCGATCGCGGCAAGGGCATTCCCTATGAGGGCAACTACACCGCATACCTCAAGGCCAAGGCCAAGCGCTTTGCCCAGGAGCAACGTGAAGACGTGGCTCGACAGAAAGCCATCGAACGCGAACAGGAATGGATCGGCGCATCGCCAAAAGCCCGTCAGGCTAAATCCAAGGCGCGTATTTCCGCCTATGACGAATTGCTCAAGAGAAACGACGAGCGCCTGAAATCTCACACCGCCCAGATCATCATTCCGCCGGGCGAGCGCCTGGGCGATAATGTGATCGACGTTGAAGCCCTCAACAAGGGATATGGCGACCGGCTGCTCATTGAAAACCTCGACTTCAAGCTGCCACCCGGCGGCATTGTCGGCATCATCGGTGCCAACGGCTCGGGCAAGACCACTTTGTTCCGCATGATTACGGGGCAGGAGAAGCCCGACTCTGGAACCATCAAGATCGGTGACAGCGTGCAACTGGGTTACGTTGACCAGAGTCGCGACGCCTTGAACCCCAACAAGACTGTCTGGGAAGAAATCTCCGGCGGCAATGATGTGATCTATCTCGGCAAGCGCGAAATGAATTCGCGCGCTTACACGGGCGCATTCAACTTCAAGGGCGGCGACCAGCAACAAAAGGTGGGAACACTTTCAGGCGGGCAACGCAACCGCGTGCATCTGGCCAAGATGTTGAAGTCCGGCGCAAATGTTCTCCTCCTCGACGAACCCACCAACGACCTCGACACGGAAACCTTGGCGGCACTGGAAGAAGCGCTGGAAGATTTCGCTGGCTGCGCTGTCATCATCAGCCATGACCGCATGTTCCTTGACCGTCTGGCGACACATATTCTGGCTTTTGAAGGCGACAGCCATGTCGAATGGTTTGAAGGCAACTTCCAGTCTTATGAAGAAGACAAGAAGCGCAGGCTTGGAGAAGATTCAGTTATGCCCAAGCGCATAAAGTACAAGAAGTTTGCGCGGTGAG
>JBDSTO010000065.1:0-12730 GCA_039928255.1 Aestuariivirga sp.
CGTTGTTGTTCGGGGCGCGGGTGAAATGGGCCACGAGTTCGACATGGGTTGAATATTTGAACTGATCAACCGGTGTCACCTTGGTCAAACGATAGCCGCCCTCAATCAGGATGCGCGCGTCGCGGGCAAAGCTCTGGGCATCACACGCCACGGCAATCACGTTGCGCACTTTTGATTTTGCCAATTGGCGGCATTGCGCCTCGGCACCCGCACGCGGCGGATCAAACGCCACGCAGTCATAATCTGCCAACTCGATAAATGTGAGTGGCATTTTGAAGAGATCGCGGGCTTCCGTCACAACAGGTTTCAGCCCCTTGGTGTTGCGCAAAGTTTCGGCCAGTGCCGCCACCGCTTTCTTGTCGCTGTCGATGGCATGAACCTTGGTCTTTTCGGCCATGCGCAGGGCAAAAGGCCCGACGCCGCAGAAGAGATCAAGCACATTGCGCGATTTTCCGAGGTGAGCCATCACCAATTCGGCCAATGTGTCTTCGCCCTTTGCGGTGGCCTGCAGGAAGCTGCCGGGCGGCGGTGACATCATCGCCATGCCGATGGCCAGAACTGGGTTCTGGCTTTTCGAGACGACTTCGGCATTCACACTCACACGGATGACGCCATGGTTTTCCATCATGCGGCGAAACTGGGTGTAGTGTTGGTCCACCGCCTGTTTGTCGGCCTTCACATACACATCAATGCCATTGTCCATGGCGGTGACCACAACATCGCAATTGCCCAGAAGCGGGCCAAAGCCAGCGGCCAATTCCGGCGCACGTGCCAGACGCGGCACGAGGATCGGACAGTGATCGATGGCGACAAGGTCATGGGTTTTTTCAGCCATGAAACCAGCCTGCCAAACCTCATTGATGCGGCGCACATGAAAGCTCGCACGTCTGCGGCCTTCGCCATGGGCATCAATCAGGGGGGCAACATCAATGTTGATCCCCTGCCCCTGCAAGGCCTCGACAACTTGCGCGCGCTTCCACTCAGCATAAGGTGTTTGCGCCAAATGCTGAAACTTGCAGCCGCCGCATCGGTCATAGACCGGACAGAAAGGTTCAACGCGGTCGGGCGAAGCCTTGAGGATGCGAACGTCGCCACCGGACTGCTCAATCGTTTCGCCAGGCAAAGTTTTGGGTACCACAACAAGCCTGCCATCGACATGCGCCAAGCCATCGCCGCGCTGGCCCAGTTTCTCGATCACAAATTTCATTGCTGCTCCGGATAGGTAATAACAAGCGCCTGGCCCGCCCGCAGTGAAATTTCCACCGGACCCAATGCAACATTTGAGAGTGTAAGGGCGGAACCCAATGGCACATTGCGCTTGCTGAGGGGCCACTTCACTCCGGTTATCGTAAGCGCAACGAGATCACTTAAGGGAACAATGCTGATGCGCGTTCCGGCGACAAGATCATCGAGCCTCAACTCGCCCGGGATCGCCTGCGCCTCCTCTGTGCCAGACGTCATCATGGCCTTGATGCCACGCTTGGCCAGTGCAAGTAGGAAACCGGCATGGGCCAGGGCATGGTCGAACTGGCCGCCGAAGCCGCCAACCAGAAGCACATCATCGGCCCCTTGCATTAGCGCATGCGAAATTGCCAACTCGCCATCGGTTGCATCTTTTTCAACGGGAAATTCGAGGCGGGGCACCCCAGCGTGTTCGCGCTGCAATTTCTTGGGCGCGGAATCAAAGTCTCCCACCCACAACTCAGGCTCGAGATGCAAAACCTTGGCATGGGCCATGCCACTGTCGGCCGCCAGAACCCGGGCTCCCTGCACCTGCGCCAGAAGGCGCGGCGTTGGCGAAATCGGGCCGCCCAGCAATATGACAAATCTGCTCATGGCAGCCATGTAGCAGATCAGGCTTGCCAGCGCGACCCAAGCCTTCTATTTCTGAAATTGCTCTCAACGGGGTGCCTCTGGCGCAAACACTTACAGTTTGCGCGCAAGGGCTGAGAGGAGCTTCCGCTCCAACCCGCTGAACCTGATCTGGATTGTACCAGCGGAGGGATTGCGAGCGGGGCTTATCTTTGCCCTTCACGCCTTCACCCGCATTTTTTTGGAGATTGTGATGAAAAAGATGCTGATGAGTCTTGTGGTGTTTTCAAGCTTGGCGCTTCCCGCCATGGCGAAGGACACGCTGACGGTTTACACCTATGACAGTTTTGTTGCCGATTATGGTCCTGGTGCCAAGATCAAGGCAACATTTGAAAAAACCTGCGATTGCGAAGTGAAGTGGGTGGCGCTGGGCGACGGTGTTGCCGTGCTCAACCGCCTGAAGCTTGAAGGCAAGGACACCAAGGCCGATGTGGTTCTGGGGCTTGATACCAACATCACCGCCGAAGCCAAGGCGCTTGGGATTTTTGGCAAGCATGGCGTTGATGTTTCGCGCGCCATGGTTCCGGGAGACTGGAGCGATGATACGTTCCTGCCTTTTGATTATGCGCATTTTGCCGTTGTGTATAATTCCGAGACGTTGAAAAATCCTCCAAAGAGTCTCGATGAATTGGTAAATGGCGATCCGTCGCAAAAGATCATCTTGGAAGATCCGCGCGCCTCAACGCCCGGCCTTGGCTTTCTATTATGGATGAAGCAGGTCTATGGAGATAAAGCCCCTGATGCCTGGAAGAAGCTGAAGCCCCGCATTTTGACTACGGCGCCGGGCTGGTCGGAAGCCTATGATCTTTTCACCAAGGGCGAAGCACCGATGGTGTTTTCATATGTGACCTCGCCTGCCTATCACATTGTTGAAGAGAAGACCGACAAGTACAAGGCGGCAGATTTTTCTGAAGGGCATTACTTGCAAATTGAAGTGGCGGGTTTGATTGAGGCCTCACCTCATAAAGCCTTGGCTCTGAAGTTCATGGACTTTATTTTGACTCCCGGTTTTCAGGATGAAATCCCCACCACAAACTGGATGCTGCCCGCGTCGGCCACCTCGCAGCCTCTGCCCGAAGCCTTCAACACGTTGGTGAAGCCCGCCAAGACCTTGCTCTATTCGCCTGAAGATGTGGCCAAGAACCGTAAGGCGTGGATTGACGAATGGCAGAAGGCCGTTGAATAAAAATCTGCAACCGGCGAGGCTTGCGGCGCAGGGGCTCATCCTCTGCGCCGTTGCTGCTGGCCTGTTGCCGCTGTTCTGGTTTGCCTTGTCGCGCGGCGGGTTTAATTTCGGCACGGGTGTGTGGCCGGTTCTGCTGTTCACTTTGAAGCAGGCTACTGCTTCAACTTTGTTGTCGGTCATTCCAGGGTTCTTCGTGGCGCGAGCCTTGGTGCGGCGGCAATTTCGCGGGCGGGCGCTTCTTCTGCAATTCTTTGCGATTCCCATGGCGGTTCCGGCCATTGTGGCGGTGCTGGCTTTGACCGGGCTCTATGGCAACGCCGGATTGCTCTCCGGTTTCATCAATCTCTATGGCTTTGGCGGCATTGTTCTGGCCCATGTCTTTTTTAACCTGCCCATGGCGACACGATTGTTTGTCGATGTACTGGAGCAGATTGCGCCTGAAAACTTCAGGCTGGCGGCACAACTCGGGTTTTCTGATGGTCAGGTTTTGCGACAGATTGAATTGCCGCAGGCCCTGCCCGCCGCATTTAGAATTGCATCACTGGTGTTTCTGCTGTGCGCTGCGAGTTTCATAATCGTGCTTACTTTGGGCGGTGCCACGGCCACGACATTGGAAGTCGCAATATTCCAATCGCTGCGCATGGATTTTGATATTCCGCGTGCACTTGCACTATCGCTGCTGCAAATGGGATTAAGCGGCGCGCTGGTGTTTTTCGGTGCCAGTGCGTTCAGCCAATCCATGGCTATCGTGAAACTTCGCCTCTTGCCGCAGCGCTTTGACGGAAGGTCGGTGTTTGCGCGAACCACGGATATTGCGCTGATTGGGTTGGCGATTGCGCTGGTGTTGCCGCCGCTCGCAATTCTTCTGGCTCAGGGATTCTTTAATGTGACTTTTGATGGAGCCTTGCGACAGGCCCTTTTCACCAGCCTTGGCATCGGCGCATGTTCAGCCATCATTGCGGTCGTGCTTGCGTGGAATCTGGCGGGCGGCAAAAGTGTTTCGCACATCCTGTCACTTTCGGCATTACTTGTTCCACCTGCCGTCATGGCCACGGGATGGTTCCTGCTGCTTTACAAATTGAATGGTGGCGTTGTTCTGGTGTTTTCGACAATCGTGGCCCTCAATGCTTTAATGGCGCTGCCCTTTGCGAGTGCTGTGCTCGGGCCGGCTTTCAGCCAGATCGAAAATTCCAACGACCGTCTGTGCCAATCGTTGGGCATTTCTGGTTGGAACCGCTTGTGGAACATCACCCTGCCACAGATGCTGCGGCCACTGGCACAAGCAGGGTTGATGGCCTTTGTCTTGTCATTGGGGGATTTGGCAGCGGTGACGCTTCTGGGATCAGAAGGGATCATGACTCTGCCAAGTCTCGTACGCGCACAAATGGGTCACTATCGGGGGCAGGACGCACAAGGCACAGCCCTCGTTTTGATGGCCCTGTGTTTTGCTATCACAGTGGTGGCACAAAGACTGGGGAGGCAACATGATCCGCGTTGAAAATGGCTTTTACAGTTCAGGTGGGTTTACGCTCAACTGCGATTTTGAAATCACGTCCGGAAGTTTTTGCGCGGTGCTGGGGCCAAGCGGGGCTGGCAAATCAACATTGCTTTCGGTGCTGGCCGGATTTGAGCAACTGACGCGTGGGCGCGTTATTCTTGATGACGTTGACGCGACAGACCTCTCACCCGACCAACGACCGATCAGCATGGTGTTTCAGGACAACAATGTATTCCCACATTTGACCGTAGCGCAGAATGTGGCCTTGGGAATTTCTCCTTCGCTGCGTTTGTCTGCAGAGCAAAACAAAACAGTTTCAGAGGCGCTGGAGCACGTGAAGCTTTCGGCTCTTGCTGCAAAGCGACCGGGCGAAATTTCAGGGGGTGAGCGACAACGCGTAGCGCTTGCCCGTGTGTTGGTGCGCGCCAAAAAAATATTGCTCCTTGATGAAGCTTTTGCTGCCCTTGATCCCGGCCTTCGGCAGAACCTTGTGCAACAGGTTGCGGGGATCGCTCAGGAACGCAAACTCACCACAATGATGGTTACCCACCAGCCTGATGAAGTTCGTGCGGTCGCTGATCACGTGATGTTCATCGCTGATGGTGAGGTTCGACCACCCGTAGCCACGCGCAAATTCTTTGCGTCGAAGGAACCTGCCATCGCCACCTATCTTGGTACACCTAACCTTAAGTGACCAATTCCGCGAAGGTCGCGATCATGCGCAGACCCTTGCGAGATTCAAGATAAAGCAGCCATTCACTCATTTGGTCATCATAGTCAGAGAGCTTCAAAGCCTTGATCCGTGGGTCATGCATGATCTCACCTGCCGATACCAGTGCGACCCCCAGCCCGTGGGCCACAGCCTCTTGCGCCGCTTCGCGGCCTTCTACCTCAAGGGCAATCGCATAGGGTAAGTCGGCTTGCGTAAGCGCCCTCAACGCCATGGCACGCGTGGTCGACCCGGACTCGCGCAGCACCATGGGGTGTTTGGAAAGCTCGCCCAAGGTAATAGTCTGGCGCTTTGCCAATGGACCATCGGCGGCAACAATGGCCACCATGGGATCGCGGCCAATGCGGATTGCTGCGATGCCCTGCTCTTCCGGCAGTTTGGCCGCCACGGCAAAATCAATCGTAAAACCTTTCAATTTCTCGATTAGTTCGGAAGAATTGCCGCCGACCAACCGGATATTCACGCCGGGGAAGCGGGCGTGGAATTTCTTGATGTGGGGAATGATGTGGACCGCTGCATCAGCGCCGATCGTGATTTGCCCCTCCTCCAGCTTCTTGGCGTGCGACAAAAGAGTTATGGCCTCGCGTTCGGTTTCGGCATTGCGCTCGGCGATGGCGAACAGCTTCTTTCCAACTTCCGTGAGTTGTACGCCTTTGGCCTGACGGATAAACAAGCTGGTGGCATAGGCGGTTTCCAGTTTCTTGATGTGATCAGAAATGGCGGGTTGTGAAAGGCCCATGCGTTCCGCAGCCAGGGTAAAACTTCCATACTTGGCAACAGCCTGAAAGGCTTTGAGTTGAGCGCTTGTCATATAAGTTAAACCTATGGAACTTATCAGATGATACGATTTGACTGATATAAGTCAAGCCGCTCTAATGCGCCGAAATCGGAGATTCCAGATGACAAGTTTCAAGGGGCCAGAAGGCCAGGAAGACATGCCCTATCTTTTAACACCGGGGCCGCTCACCACCTCGCGCACCGTGAAACTGGCCTTGATGGCGGATTGGGGCTCGCGCGATGTGGAGTTTCGCAAGCTGGTGAAGGAAGTGCGTCAGGAATTGCTGCGGCTGGCTGGCTGCGATGACACGTATGACTGTGTGATCATGCAGGGCTCGGGCACCTTTGCAATTGAAGCAGCGCTTGGCAGTTTTGCGCCATCAAAACGCAAGCAGACGTTGGTGGTGGCCAACGGTGCCTATGGCGAACGTGCTGCTTCAATTCTTGACCGGATCGGCCGCAAGCATGTGAAAATTTCCAAGACCGATACGACCCAATTGCAATCCAAACATTTTGCCTTGCAGCTTGAGGACGACCACAGCATCAGCCACGTCTGGCTCATTCACTGTGAGACAACTTCGGGCATTGTGAACCCGTTGGCTGATCTTGGCCGCGCCGTCAAAGCGCGTGACCGGGTCTTCATGGTGGATGCAATGTCGTCGTTCGGTGCGCTCGATATCGATATGGTTCGCGATGGGATTGATGTGCTCGTTTCCTCGTCCAACAAGTGCATCGAAGGCATTCCAGGCTTTTCCTATGTGCTGGCCAAGAAGGATTTGATTGTTGCATCGGAAGGCCAATCGCATTCGGTCGTTTTGGATCTTTATGAGCAATGGAAAGGACTTGAAGCCACGGGCCAATTCCGTTTCACACCACCGACCCACGCTTTGGTGGCATTCCGTGAGGCCTTGCGTGAGCTTGAGGCCGAGGGCGGCGTTGCCGCGCGCGGTGAGCGTTATCGGCGCAACGCGAAAGTTCTGCTGAAAGGCATGGCCGAAATCGGCATCCAGCCGCTTCTCTCCGACAATGAGTCTGGACCGATCATTCAGACCTTCCTCACGCCGTCTGATGAAAACTTCAAATTCGAGGTCTTTTATGAGGCGCTGCGGGAACGCGGCTTTGCCATCTATCCGGGCAAGCTGACCAAGCGCGACAGTTTCCGCATCGGCACTATCGGCCATCTTGACGAAAAAGTCATGGAGCGCGTGGTCACTGCCATCAAGGAAGTTCTTGCCCAAATGAACGTCAAGGCCATGAGCCCGAAAGACGCATGATGAAATCCCTCTCAATCAACGGCCGCGATTACAATTGGCCAAGCCTCCCTATCGTCGTCATCTGCTGTGATGGCAGCGAGCCCGCCTATATGGAAATTGCCATGGCGCAAGGGCTGATGCCCAAGCTCAAAGCCGTCATCGCCAAGGGTGAAAACCTGCGCGGCCTGTCGGCCATGCCCTCCTTCACCAATCCCAACAACATGTCGATTGCCACAGGCCGAACGCCTGATGTCCACGGCATTTGCGGAAACTATCTGATCGACCCTGCTACGGGGCAGGAAACCATGATGAATGATCCCAAATGGCTGACGGCGCCGACGATCTTTGCAAGCTTTCAGGCGGCGGGTGCAAAAATTACTTTGGTGACGGCCAAGGACAAGTTGCGCCTGCTTCTCGGCAATGGATTGAAGTTTGATGGCAGCGCCATTTGCTTCTCCTCAGAGAAGGCCGACAAGGCCACGCTGAAAGACAATGGCATTGAGAATGTGACGAGCTTTGTCGGCAAGCCCGTGCCGGAAGTCTATTCGGCGGATTTGTCGGAGTTTGTATTTGCTGCTGGCGTGAAGCTGTTGGCGCGGGACAAACCTGATCTTATGTATCTTTCCACGACCGACTATGTGCAGCACAAGTTTGCGCCAGGTTCTGAAGGTGCGAATTCTTTCTACAAGATGATGGATGGTTACGTGGGCGAGCTTGATGCACTGGGTTGCATCCTCATCATTGTTGCCGATCATGGCATGAAAGACAAGCACTTGGCTGACGGCTCGCCCGATGTGATTTACCTGCAAGACGAAATGGACAAGGCATTCGGCACTGGCACGTCGCGCGTTATTCTCCCCATCACTGATCCTTATGTAGTGCATCATGGCGCGTTGGGATCTTATGCGACGGTCTATCTCAAAGGTGTTGATGTGGCCGCTGCATCGAAGGCGATTGCAGCGATGCCCGGCATCGATAAGGTCTTGAGCAAGGAGGTGGCTGCGAAGGAATTCGGTTTGCCGCTGCCGCGCATTGGCGATCTCGTGGTCATTTCCGGCGGGCCCAAGGGCAGCAAGGTCATCGGCACCAGCGCCTCAAAGCATGATCTTTCCGGGCTTGATGCGCCGCTGCGTTCGCATGGCGGCCTCACCGAACAGGAAATTCCGGTGATCAGCAATGTGAAGCTTTCAAATCTGCCCAAGCCCTTGCGCAATTTCGATGCGTTCTATCTTGGCTGCAACTGCGTTTCAGGAGTCTGACATGACAAAACCCATCAAGATTGAAGCGATGCGCATTGGCGGTAAGAAGGTTTCGACCGAGCGTGTGATCAATGTGCACTACCCCTACACCAACGAGATCATCGGCACGGTGCCTGCGGGCACTGCCGAACACGCGGCCAAGGCGTTTTCGATTGCTGCTGGTTTCAAGCCCAAGCTCACGCGCTATGAGCGCCAACAGATTTTGTTTCGCACGGCAGAACTGATCAAATCCAAGGCCAAGGAACTCTCGCAGCAAATCACGCTGGAACTTGGCCTATCGCTTAAGGACTCAGCCTATGAATGTGGCCGCGCCTATGATGTGTTTTCGCTGGCCGGGCAATTGGCCATCAATGACGATGGCCAGATCTTCTCTTGCGATCTCACGCCACAAGGCAAGGCTCGCAAAATATTCACCAAGCGCGAACCCGTTGGCGTCATTTCCGCCATAACGCCGTTCAACCATCCGCTCAACATGGTGGCCCACAAAATTGCGCCCGCCATTGCCACCAACAATTGCCTGGTGTGCAAGCCGACGGAGCTCACCCCCCTCACCGCCATCATGCTGGCCGATATTCTTTATGAGGCTGGTCTGCCGCCTGAAATGTTCCAGATCGTCACTGGCAATCCCAACGAAATCGGCGATGAGATGATCACCAACAGCAACATTAATGTCATCACCTTCACGGGCGGTGTGCGTGTGGGCAAGATGATCGCTGAGAAGGCTGGTTATACGCGAGCCGCATTGGAACTCGGCGGCAATGACCCGCTGATCATTCTTGATGATCTTTCAGACAGTGATCTCGACAAGGCGACCGAGCTTGCCGTTGCCGGCTCAACCAAGAATTCTGGCCAGCGCTGCACGGCCGTCAAACGCATCTTGGTTCAGCCGAAAGTGGCTGATGCCTTTGTTGAGAAAGTTCTTGAGAAAGCCAAGAAACTGAAATTCGGCGATCCGATGAATCCGGAGACTGATCTAGGCTGCGTGGTGCATGAACAGGCTGCGAAAATGTTTGAAGATCGGGTGATGAAAGCAGAAGCCCAAGGCGCCAAGATTCTCTACAATCCTGGCCGCAAGGGTGCCGTGTTGCCCCCCATCACCATTGACCATGTGGACCATTCATCGGAGCTGGTGATGGAAGAAACATTCGGGCCCATCATTCCAATCATCCGCGTTCCCGCTGATGACGCCGAAGTGATCCGCATTTCCAATTCGACGGCCTTTGGACTGTCCTCTGGCGTGTGCACCAACAATCTTCAGCGCATCACCAAATTTGTTGATGGGCTGAATGTGGGCACGGTCAATATCTGGGAAGTGCCGGGCTACCGCATCGAGATGTCACCCTTTGGCGGCATCAAGGATTCCGGCAATGGCATCAAGGAAGGCGTTCAGGAAGCGATGAAGTTCTATACGAACGTCAAAACCTGGTCGCTGCCCTGGGTTTGAGCCAACGGCTGCACCGACTTGATCATTGGCTGCGCGTCGTGTTCGAAATAATCGCGAGTTAGATCAATGTCCCAGAACAGGGGCGTTGAACCGAAGAATCCAAACACATCACCCGTCGACATGCGCGGTATGATTTTGGTGCCCATGAACATCGAGCCTTCATACATCCCGGCAATGTCAGCACGGGCGTAGCCCATTAACTCATAGAGCGTGGGCGCAATCAGGAAGTGGCTGGCCCTGCCCTGGCATTTTATGGCTCCATCCTTGAAGAGCTGCGCGATTTTTCTATCCGACGAATAAGCCCAGAGCGGGACTATTCCGGTGCGGGGATCCGGATTCATCACCGCCCCGTGAGGATAGTGTTTCGGGCTGAACCATTGGCCATGGTCTGACGTGTAGATGAGAGTGGCGTTGGATAGATTTGCAACCTTAAAAAGATAAAGAATGAATTTCTGAACCGAGAAGCCAATGGCGTTGCGATAGGCAGAAATCATTGAGGTCAACATAGGCCTCTTGCTGGACTTGGACGGCTCATAGGCTTCTTCGTTCTTCGGGCAGCGATTTTCGTAAGGGTAATGGGCACCGTGCTTATTGGCATAGATAAACACGGGCTGCTTGCCCTTGAGTTCGGCAGCAATAATGTCAGCAAGTTGGAAATCAGCTTCCTTTAGGCCGGGGCTTGTCTCCACCACATAGAACCCGTCAATCTCCATTCTTTCCGAAAGGGTCATGAAATTCTGCATGCCGGTTTTTTGGGATTGATAGCCCGATTGAGCATCAATATAGACCGTGCGATAACCAGCCTTCTTGGCATAGGCAAAGAGCGATGGATTGGTCTGCGCCGTTTCAACCAGGCGCTCAGCCATGGCTCCAAAGCGCAAGATCACATTTGAATAGCTGCTGCAGTTCCCACCTGAAATCGCAGGACCAAAGCATGTAAGTCTATCTGAAAGGGCAGCAAGCTTCGGTGTCAGCTGGTTGCCTTGCTTGAAAGAGACGTAGTCGCCCCGCACACTCTCATCAACCAGAAAGACGATATTTTGCTTCTTTGAGTTCATCTCCGGCGTCCAGTTCACGGATCGGCGTTTAGGCCTAGCGGAGAAGGTTTTCTTGAAGGCATTCAAAAGCAAGAGTGCCGGAAGGTTGAACTGAGCAGGCATTGGGGACTGAGTTGCACCCCTTTTCATAATATTCTCCAGAACAATAAAGCCAACGCATAAAAACGGAAGCCAGGATAGATAGTCGGGCCTTATCGGCACTCCGAGCAATGCGAAATCCGAAGGTAATACAAATAGAAAAACTGTGATGCCGAACACGCCACTCGCCACAAGGATCTGACGCTTCATGAAGCTTGAAACATCCGACTTCCAGTTATTGACCTCAAGAAGAGACATGAGGTCGAATACGCTCAAGCTGTTGCCGGTCAGGTTAAAAAATAACCATTCTATGGCTGTCGCGGAGGCAATTGCGGAGCCCCATGCCCACCTGAAAAATGGATCGGGATGAAACAACACAACGAGCAGAGCCACAATGACCACCAGCCATTCAATTGCAAACTCAGTGACCCCCAGCCGTTCGCGCCAGAGAAACATGTCCTTGAAGCGTCCGACGGTGCCGCGGTTTGACGCATAGACGACACCTCCAAGCCCCAACACTTTCAAAAAAGCAAAAATGCTGATCGCCAAGCCAGAGGCAAGCCAATCGCCGCCCAACCCTGTTGCCCAATTGCCCATGGCTGTCCCAAACCATTTATTGCCCCAAATTAACAAACCATATGTAGCTTGCTGATGCAACTTTTACAGCCGCTCCATGCGCCGCGCATACCCTTGGAACAGTCGCCGCGAGACTTTGAGCTTCGTCGAGATTCGTGCAATCTAGGCGCATTGGAGTTTTGAATTTGATCGAATTTCTGCACATACCCACAGCCCGGCGGATCGTAATTCGATGAATCCCGGCACCCTCGTTATTCTCAATCTTCTCGGTGGCATTGCCCTGCTGCTGTGGGGGGTGCGCATGGTGCGTACTGGCGTCATGCGCGTGTGGGGCGAGCAGCTTAAATATTTCATTCAGCATCGCTTGGGGTCACGGTTCACCGCCTTTGGAGCAGGCATTGCCGCCACCTTGATCGTGGGCAGCGGCACGGCGACATCGCTCATCGTGACCAATATCGCAGCTACGGGCTCGCTTCCTCCTGCCCTTGGACTTTCAGTTTTGCTGGGGGCGGACGTTGGCTCATCGCTTGTTTCCGCACTCGTCGCCTCCGGATCAAACCTCGCGTTATGGACCTCGCCCGTCTTCTTGTTTGGCGGGTACATGCTGTTTTCACTTTCGCGCGAATTCAAACCGCACAATGCCGGGCGCATTTTTATCGGACTGGGCTTGATGTTACTTTCCCTAAGGCTCGTGTCGCAAGCCACAACGCCACTCAATGAAGCGTCACTGTTTCATGAGGTGTTGGCGTCTGTGGGGCGGGAACCTGTCCTCGCGTTCCTCGTCGGTGCTGTTATGGCGTGGGGTTTCCATTCGACACTCGCTGCCATTTTGCTGGTTGGATCATTGATGA
Source organism: Aestuariivirga sp. (assembly GCA_039928255.1). Classification (GTDB taxonomy): domain Bacteria; phylum Pseudomonadota; class Alphaproteobacteria; order Rhizobiales; family Aestuariivirgaceae; genus Aestuariivirga. The sequence continues at coordinate 12,583 of JBDSTO010000065.1, forward strand.
CCAACGGCAGTCTGGAATTGGCCGGCGCGTTGGGATTCCTGCTGGGTATCAATTGTGGCGGCGGCATCCCCGCGTTTGTGGCGTCGCTGGGATTGCCTGCCCAGGCGCGAAGGCTTCCTCTGGGTGATCTACTTGCACGCGCCATGCT
>JBDSTO010000066.1:0-9584 GCA_039928255.1 Aestuariivirga sp.
CAACCAGCGGCAAGAGAAACAATACGGTGAGTGGGATGCCGCCCACTATCGTCGCTGGTCCTGAGCTTGCCTTCACACTTTATCCTTTGGCGTAGTGGCTGATCCACCCATCCTGCACCAATTTTACAAAGCTGGCATCGGGCTCCAGAATAGTGGGGCCCGGCAAGGATACACTTCCGGGTACTGAGGTTGCGGCAAAGAGTTTCGCGTCATCGCTTGAGAGTTTCGCCATATCAAGGACCGTCGGGTCACCCCAGATTTTGAGATCGGCCTTGCGCGCCTGCGCTTCTGGCGACAGCAGGAAATCGGCCACAACACGCGCGGCTTCTTTAGCCTTTGCGTTCACCGGAATCGCCACAAAATGGGTGTTGCCGATGGTTCCTGCTTCATGCTGCCAGGCAATGGTCGAGGCGGGCAAGGTGCCAGCGGCCACGAGGTTTGCTGGTTCATTGGGATTGAAGGTAATGCCGACGAGCAGTTCGCCATCCGCCACCATCTGGGTTACTTCAGCTTGTGATTTTGGATATTGCCTGCCCTCACGCCACAGTGAGGGTTTCAATTCATCGAGAAATTCGAACCATGGCTTGGAGACGATTTCAAAATCCGCCGCATCGATAGGCTTTGAGAAAACACTGCGGTCGGTTGTGGTTTCAATCAGCGCTTGCTTCAGAAATGTAACTCCATGAAAATCAGGCGGTGCCGGATAGGTGACGCGGCCGGGATTCGCTTTGGCGAAGGCTGCAAGCTCTTTCATGCTGCGCGGCGGTTTTGAAATTTTCTTGCCGTCGCCAAAAAATGTGAGCTGCGCCATGCCCCATGGGCTTTCATAACCTTCTGTGGCTTCGCTGAAATCCTGCAGCGTTGTGGGTTTGCCTTTAACGTCCACCAATTTAAAATTGGGAAGTTCCGCAGCGAAAGGACCAAAAAGAAGTTTTTCGTCCTTCATCACTTTGAAATTCTGGCCATTGATCCAGACGAGATCAACCGAGCCATCGCTCTTTCCCGCCTTCACCTCATCGCGCACGCGTTTTACAACTTCTGCCGTGTCGGTGATTTTCGCATGGATGAGCGTGATGTCGTATCGAAGTTTGAGTTGCTCTCCCGTCCAGGCAATGTAGGCATTGATGGGTTCAGAGCCCGCCCATGCGTTGAAATAGACCTGCTGGCCCCTGGCCTTGGCCGTCAATTCGGCGAAATCTGCCGCCATCGCCTTGCGCGATAAAAATGCTGACGAGGCAAGGCTTGCAAACAAGCCGAGCGTAGAGCGGCGCGATAGATTCATTCAGGGTCTCCTTGCGCCGCACCAAAGCCCAAAGCACGAAGGGGAGCAAGCCGACATCAGGCAGCCGCTGTAAGATTAAAGTGATCAGGCGTGATCAGCGCTGCAGCATGGCATGCTGCAGCAGGATAATGGTTTTCGCATCGATGATGCCGCCAGTGGCAATCATTGCGAAGGCTTCTTCCAAGGGCATTTCGACAACTTCAATATCTTCATGCTCAACTGCAAGACCACCGCCTGGTCCGAACCGGTCTTCGGCTGAATAATCTGCGACAAAGAGGCTCAAGCGTTCTGAAAATGCGCCGGGGCTGGCAAAGCAATCACAAATGTGACGAATGTTTCGGACATGAAGGCCCAGTTCTTCAGCGGCTTCGCGCTTTGCACAGGAGATTGGATCATCGGCATCAAGCAGCCCCGCGGCGGCTTCGAGCAAAGGTTCGGAAACCCCGGCAAAAGCTGAACCTGCCCGCCACTGTCGCACCAGAAAACACATGCCGGTTTTACGGTTGATCGGCAGGATTGCTGCGCCATGACCATGGTCCGAAACTTCGCGCAGCAAGATCTTTTTGGCACCGCTTGAAACTTCGGTGGCCTCCACCGACAGGCGGTTAAGAGTGGACCAACCCTTGGCCATGAGTTCGGACTTGATGATTCTGTAGATGAATTTCTGCATGAAAGCCTTGTCTGCTATCGTTATTGACATAATCTTAACCAGAATTCCTCTAGCCATGTTTCATGGCTCACACCCGGAAATCCAGCAGGAGAATGCTGTCTGCCTTTCTGGCAGGGGGATGCCTTATTGTCTCGGTCGGCGTTCTTGGCCTTCTGCATCGACACAGCCAAAATTCTCAAATCGCAACCATCGGTACTGGCGACACCACGGGTTCACTGACGCAAGCTGGCGGACAGATTGGAAAATCAGGCCTGCCTCTGCCTCGTTTTGTCTCGCTCAAAACCGAAAAGGTGAATGTGCGCAAAGGCCCATCATCCGATCATGATGTGGCGTGGGTGTTCCAGAGCAAGGGCCTTCCTGTCGAAATTACCGCTGAATTTGAAACCTGGCGGCGCATCCGCGACAGCGACGGCGCTGAAGGCTGGATTTTGCAAAACATGCTCGCAGGAAAACGCACTGTCCTCGTGGCACCGTGGAAAAAAGGCGAGACCGTGGGCCTGATGGATGAAGCTTCCACAACAGCGCGATTGGTGGCGCAGCTCTCATCGGGGGTTGAGGCCGAAATCCGCTCCTGTGATGGCAACTGGTGCCGCATCAAAACCAGTGGCTATAGCGGCTATATCGAGCAGGGCCTGGTCTGGGGCGCATATCCTGGCGAAATTGTGAACTGATTCTCCGTCTTAAGAGCCCTCTCCCGGCCTGTCGTTCGCAAGCTCACCCCTCTCCCATTTGCAAGGGCAAACGGGCGAGGGCAATAAGGCAGTTTTCCAGCGTCACTTTCAACGCTTTCACCCTGCCCCACCCCTATGGTAGAACGCCTCAGCCGGGAATTTTCCTGGCCAGTGAGGCCCTATGACGACCCGAAAATCACATCTGACCTATGACGACCTGATTGCCTGTGGACGTGGCGAAATGTTCGGCCCCGGCAACGCCCAATTGCCACTGCCGCCCATGCTGATGTTTGATCGCATTACCGAGATTGAGGAAAAGGGTGGCCAACACCAGTTGGGCAAGATTGTTGCCGAATTTGATATCAAGCCTGATCTCTGGTTCTTTCCCTGCCATTTCCAGGGCGACCCTGTGATGCCTGGATGCCTGGGTCTTGATGCGCTTTGGCAGCTTACAGGCTTCTTCCTCGGCTGGCTGGGCGAGCCCGGTCGTGGCCGCGCCCTGGGCGTTGGTGAGGTTAAATTTTCCGGCATGGTGACGCCAAAAGTCAAAAAGGTCACTTACGAAGTTGAAGTGAAACGGTTGATCCTGCGGAAATTGAAGCTTGCCGTTTCAGACGGCATTGTGAAAGCCGATGGAGAGCCCATCTATCAGGTGACAGACATGAAGGTCGGTCTGTTTCAGGCGGAAGCTTAAGGAGAATATCATGCGTCGTGTTGTTATTACCGGAATGGGCATTGTCTCAAGCATTGGCAATGGAGCCCAGGAAGTCACGGCCTCGTTGCGCGAAGCCAAATCCGGCATCGTGCGCGCTGAAAAATATGCCGAGCTGGGTTTTCGCTGCCAGGTGCATGGCGCTCCCAACTTCGATGCTGAACAGGTTGACAGGCGCGTGCGCCGTTTCATGGCCGATGGCGGTATCTGGAATTATGCCGCGATGGAACAGGCGATTGCTGATTCAGGCCTTGAAGAAAAAGATGTAAAGAATGAGCGTACCGGAATCATCATGGGTTCAGGCGGGCCATCGACCCGCACCATTGTGGCAGCCGCTGACATCACCCGCGAAAAAGGCCCCAAGCGCGTTGGGCCGTTCGCTGTTCCGCCGTCCATGTGTTCTTCACATTCAGCAACGCTGGCCACGCCTTTTGGCATTCGCGGTGTGAACTATACAATCTCATCGGCCTGCGCCACCTCGGCCCATTGCATCGGCAATGCCACGGAACTCATTCAGTGGGGCAAACAGGATGTGATGTTTGCCGGCGGTGGCGAAGAACTCGACTGGACGCTTTCAGTTTTGTTTGATGCCATGGGGGCCATGTCTTCAAAATATAATGACAGGCCCGCAACTGCATCGCGGGCTTATGACAAGAACCGCGATGGTTTTGTGATTGCAGGCGGTGCTGGCACGTTGGTTCTGGAAGAGCTTGAACACGCCAAGGCGCGCGGGGCCAAAATCTATGGCGAGATCGTCGGCTATGGTGCCACGTCTGATGGCTATGACATGGTGGCCCCTTCGGGCGAGGGTGCGGTGCGCTGCATGCGCCAGGCGATGGCCACTGTGAAAGGCACCATCGACTACATCAATCCCCATGGCACATCGACACCGGTTGGTGACTCCAAGGAAATCGGCGCCATCCGTGAAGTGTTCGGCGACAAGATTCCCGCGATCTCATCCACCAAATCACTGACCGGCCATTCGCTTGGAGCAACTGGCGTGCAGGAAGCGATCTATTGCTTGTTGATGATGAAGAACGGCTTCATGGCGGAAAGCGCCAACATTGAAGAGCTTGATCCTGAATTTGCCGATATTCCGATTTTGCGCAAGCGCGTGGATAATGCAAAAATCGATACGGTGATGTCGAACTCCTTCGGGTTTGGTGGCACCAATGCCACGCTCATCATGCAACGCTATAATGGATAATCAAAAAATGACCGGACTGATGAGCGGCAAGCGCGGCCTTGTGATGGGCGTTGCCAATGACCATTCGATTGCCTGGGGCATCGCACAAGCGCTTCATGCACAGGGTGCTGAACTTGCTTTCACCTATCAGGGCGAAGCGTTTGGCAAACGCGTTCAGCCGCTTGCTGCTTCACTGGGCTCTGACATTCTTCTGCCTTGCGATGTTGAAGACATTGCCACGGTCGATGCGGTGTTTGATGCGCTGAAATCCAAATGGGGCACGATTGATTTCGTGGTTCATGCCATCGCCTTTTCCGACAAGAACGAACTCAAGGGAAAGTTTGCCGACACATCGCGCGATAATTTTGTGAAGACCATGGTGATCTCGGCATTTTCATTTGTGGAAATCACCAAGCGCGCCGCAGCCCTGATGCCCAAGGGCGGCTCGATCATCACGCTCACCTATGGTGGCTCAACGCGCGTGATGCCCAATTATAATGTGATGGGTGTGGCGAAAGCTGCGCTTGAATCGTCGGTGCGTTATCTTGCTGGCGATTATGGCCCGCAGGGCATTCGCGTGAATGCCATTTCCGCTGGCCCCATGCGCACCTTGGCGGGTGCCGGCATTGGCGATGCCCGCGCCATGTTCAACTATCAGGCCGAACACGCGCCACTGCGCCGCACGATTACGCTGGAAGAAGTTGGCGGCGCTGGATTGTATTTGCTCTCGCCTTTGTCCAGCGGTGTGACCGGCGAAATCCACTATGTGGAGTCAGGCTACAATATTATTTCGATGCCAAGACCAGAGGATTTGGTGAAATCTTGATGGCGTCATTCCCGCGAAGGCGGGAACCCAACTTCGACGCGCAAATGACGTTGGATCCCCGCCTGCGCGGGGATGACGAGATAAAGGAAGCAACATGAATTCGCATGAACATTTGTTAGACAAATATGCCGAACTCACCGTCAAGGCCGGGCTTAATGTGCGCGCCGGCCAACAGGTTCTGATGACGGCACCACTTGAGGCGGTCGATCTCGTGCGGCGGATCACGCACCATGCCTATGCGGTTGGGGCTTCGCTTGTCACCACGCTTTATAGCGATGAGCAATCCGCGTTGATGCGCTACACCCAAGGCCACAACGAAGCTTTTGATATTGCTCCCGGCTGGTTGTTCAACGGCATGGCAGAAGCTTTTCGCGATGGCAATTGCGCGCGGCTTGCCATCATCGGCGAGAACCCTGCGCTCCTCTCGGGCCAGGACATCGACAAGGTGTCGCGCGCCAACCGTGCGCGTTCTGCCGCTTATAAGCCCGTTGTCGAACTCATCACGACTTTTGCCACCAACTGGTGCGTGATTTCTGCTGCGACACCTTCACATGCAAAATCCGTATTTCCGAATTTGAACGAGAAGGACGCTTTGGCTGCCTTGTGGACTGCCATTTTCAAATGCACACGCGCTGATCTCGCTGACCCTGTGGGCGCATGGGCCAAGCACAATGCGGCCCTGCATTCGCGCGTTCAAACTCTCAACGCCAAGCGCTATGCAGCACTGGCCTATAAAGGCCCCGGCACAGATTTCACACTTGGATTGGTCGACGATCACATCTGGGCCGGTGGCGCATCGATGGCCAAGAACGGCATCATCTGCAATCCCAACATTCCTTCGGAAGAAGTGTTCACCATGCCGCATCGCGAACGGGTGGATGGCATTGTGCGCTCCACCAAGCCTCTGTCTTATCAGGGCACCTTCATTGACGGCATTGAAGTGACCTTCGAGAAGGGTCGCATCGTCAAGGGCACGGCCTCCAAGGGTTCGGAAGTGTTCAAGAAGATGATCGAGACCGATGAAGGTGCATCGCGTCTTGGTGAAGTGGCTTTGGTGCCGCATTCCTCGCCGATCTCGGCTTCGGGCATTGTGTTTAATGAAACCCTCTATGATGAAAACGCCGCTTCCCACATTGCCGTGGGCCAAGCATATTCACAGAACATGAAAGACACAGCGACATTGCCTGCGGCGGAGAAAACCGCGCGCGGCATGAACACATCGCTGGTGCATGTGGACTGGATGATCGGCTCGGGCGAGCTAGATGTTGATGGCGTCTTCAAAGACGGCAGCCGAGAGCCATTGATGCGCAAAGGCGAGTGGGTGGATTAATGTCTCTGCTGTTTTCTCCATTTCAAATGCGTGATCTCACGTTGCGCAACCGGGTGATCGTGGCCCCCATGTGCCAGTATTCGGCCAAGCATGGAGTGGCCAATGATTGGCATCTTGTGCATCTCGGCCGGTTTGCGTTGGGCGGTTTTGGCCTTGTCATGGTTGAAGCCACTGGCGTTTCGCCCGAGGGCCGCATTTCCTATGCCGACATGGGAATGTGGAATGACGAGCAGGAGAAGGCTCTTTCGCGCATTGCCGCCTTCTTGAAATCACAAGGGGCCACGCCTGCCATTCAGATCGCTCACGCCGGGCGCAAGGCTTCAACCTCGGTTGCCTGGATTAACAGCGCCACATTGACCGATGCTGATAAAGACAAGCTCGGTTTTGAGCATTGGAAACCTGTTGCCCCTTCCGCCATCGCGCATTCTTCAGCGCCTGATTTTCAAGTGCCGATGGCGTTGGACAAGGCGGGCATTCAAAAAGTGGTGGCGGATTTTGCGGCCTCGTTCAAACGCGCCGACCGCGCCGGATTTGAAGTGGCGGAAATTCACGCCGCCCACGGCTATTTGCTGAACCAGTTCCTCTCCACCATTTCCAACACGCGCACCGATGAGTACGGCGGCAGCCGCGAGAATCGCATGCGCCTTGTTCTCGAAGTGGTCGAAGCCGCACGCGCCGCGTGGCCCAAGTCGAAACCCTTGTGGGCGCGCATTTCGGTTGTGGATGGCAAGGATGGCTGGAGCGTTGAAGACAGTTTGGCGCTGGTGCCCGAGCTGAAGGCGCGCGGCGTTGATGTCATTCACTGCACGTCGGGTGGCTTTGACGGCACGTCGCTGAAGCCCGCCGCACATTACCAAGTGCCGCTTGCTGCGGCGTTACGCAAGGCGGGGCTTCCCACCGTTGCTGTCGGTCTCATTCAAGACGCGGTAGCGGCCGAAGCGGTTCTGCAAACGGGCGAAGCTGATCTCATCGCCATGGCGCGCGCCGCGCTGGAAGATCCAAACTGGGCGGTTCATGCTCATCATGTGCTTGATGAGGGCGATGACGCCTACAAGCTGTGGCCGAAGCAGGCGTCGGCGCGCTTGCGCGACAAGGATAGATCGCTGGGGATCAGAGGGTTTGCGGGGAAGTAATTGTTGCCCTTCCCCCTCAGGGGGAAGGTGCCCGAAGGGCGGATGAGGGCCGTTGCGCCAGCAACGGTGTCAACGGTCGTTGAGTGCAATCAGAACTGTGTCCAATACACCATTCAGATTTTCGAACACGTCTGCGTTGAAGCATCGAATGACTCGATAACCTTGTGCGTTCAAAAATGCAGTTCGATTTTTGTCGTATTCAACTTCGTGCGCATCGCCATGCGTTGCTCCATCAACTTCCAAAACAAGTTTTGCTTCATGGCAAAAGAAGTCGACGATGTAAGGCCCGATCGGAACTTGCCTGTTGAATTTATGTCCCTGGAGGGCTTTGTTGCGCAAATTGCCCCAAAGACGCATCTCAGCCTCGGTTTGATTACGCCGAAGCGAGCGCGCGCGGTTTAAGGTCCTGCCGGGTGTGAACTTCACGGAGATAATGTGTGACAAAGACTATTACTGCGCAATAGCCCTCATCCGGCGCTCCGCGCCACCTTCCCCCACAGGGGGAAGGGTAAGCGTTACAAAATAAACTTGCTCAGATCCGTGTTCTTGGCCAGCTCACCCACATGCTGGTTCACGTAAGCGGCGTCGATCATCACGCTCTCGCCGGTGCGGTCTGTCGCTGTGAAGCTTACGTCGTCGAGCACGCGCTCCATGATGGTTTGAAGTCTGCGCGCGCCGATGTTTTCAACTGAGGCATTGATCTCGGCGGCGAGTTTGGCGATGGCGACCACGCCATCGTCAGTGAAATCGAGATCAACGCCTTCGGTTTGCAGCAGTGCTTTATATTGTTTGATGAGACTGGTTTCAGGCTCGGTCAGGATACGGCGGAATTCTTCCTGGCCCAGGGCTTTCAATTCCACGCGTATGGGCAAGCGGCCCTGAAGTTCGGGCAACAAGTCTGATGGCTTGGCCACATGAAACGCGCCTGATGCGATGAACAGAATATGATCGGTTTTCACCGGGCCATGCTTGGTTGAAACCGTGGTGCCTTCAATCAGCGGCAGCAGATCACGCTGCACACCTTCGCGGCTGACGTCAGCACCACCGCGGCCTTCGCGTGAGGCGATCTTGTCAATTTCATCGAGAAACACGATGCCATTGTTTTCTACAATTTCAATGGCTTCTACGATGATCTTCTCCTGATCTAAGAGCTTTTCGCTCTCTTCATTGAGAAGAATTTTTTGCGCCTGTTCGACGCTCACCTTGCGTGGCTTGGTGCGATTGCCAAAGGCCTTGCCCATCATGTCGGAGAGATTGATGACAGAGCCCGAACCCCCGGGCATACCCGGAATATCGAAGGAGGGAATGCCGCCTGTGTCGGCGACTTGAATTTCAATTTCCTTTGTCGTCAGTTCACCGTTGCGCAATTTCTTGCGGAAGACTTCTTGCGTGGATTCCGATGCATTGGCACCCACCAAGGCTTCGACCACGCGCGCTTCCGCATTGAGTTCGGCTTGCGCTTCGACTTCCTTGCGGCGCTGCGATTTGACCATGCCGATGCCTGCTTCCAAAAGGTCACGCACGATCTGATCAACGTCGCGGCCGACGTAACCTACTTCGGTGAATTTCGTGGCTTCCACTTTCAGGAAGGGCGCATTGGCAAGCTTGGCGAGACGCCTTGCTATTTCGGTTTTGCCAACGCCCGTAGGGCCGATCATCAAGATGTTTTTCGGCACCACGTCTTCGCGCATCTGGCCTTGCAGCTGTTGCCTGCGCCAGCGGTTGCGCAAGGCAATGGCGACGGCGCGCTTTGCGTCATGCTGGCCAATGATGA
>JBDSTO010000067.1:0-12428 GCA_039928255.1 Aestuariivirga sp.
GTAACTTGCTGCAGGCCTCAAGACCACCTGCCGAGGCACCAATACCAACAACCAAAAAATCAGCCGTCTGCGCAACACCATTAATCGGCATCGCCTGCGGCGGCACTGGTAAGATTTCATTCATTTAGAGTGATTCTCTGGGATGTGCCTCATCAGTGTTCGCACATTCCAACTTGGTGGCGGCATTTTAAGCCGTTCCTATAAAGGTTTGACGATTAGACGCTTCAAACTAGGGGGAGTCAACAAACCAAAAGCCGAAGATGGCGGATTGGGGCCGCCACCTTCGTCTGCTTTACTTCTTTGCAGCAGCAATACTTGCAGTCTGTGCGGCAGTTGATGACTTCATCGCGGCTTCCGAACTAGCAACAGCCTTCTTTGCTTCTACGACGGCTGCAGGGTGATCGGCCTTGGCGTGCATGGCAATTGCAGCTTTGTGTGATGCTGCGGCTGCGCCATGAAGTTCAGCGGCTTTTGCGTGGGTTTCAGTGTTCATGATGGCTCTCCTGTTGTTTCCTCAACTTCGGGGCGAAGCGGGGAAGAGAACTGAACTCTAAACGCCATTGGATTTTCGGATAGCATCGGAATCTACCCATATGAAGTTAGCCGCGAGAATCGCCACTGCGATGCTGAGAATTAGAAAAATGAAAGTAATTGTTTTTCCAATCTTGTTTTGGGTCGCGTTAAGCTGAGCGTTGTTTTACTTGGTGATCTGACTTAAAATATTCGCGTGCATAAGCCACCAGTTTGCCATCACTGGGGTGATCAACTGTTTCAACGCCAGAAATTTGCTTCATAAGCAATGGGTCATGATGATGAATGTGCTTGAGCAATTCGGTTTTTTCTTTTGCCGGGCCAGTGATCAAAATCCACTCTGCATCTTTGATTTCCGCCACAACACTGTGCAGATAGTGTTGATCTTCGGCTGCATGCCCCGAGCCGATTGAGTTTGATTTGTGATGAATGTGCACCGTTGGGTTTTCTGGATGCAGCACTAATTTTTCTACGTCTTGATGATTGAAGTGAAAAACTTTGGCTTCGTGATGATCAATCCAGACGACAGCGTGATTGAATTTGTGCATATCAATTCCTTATTTTAGAGCATGACTTAGAAACTCGTAGTTTGAACTGCTATTCAAGTGCAGTGCTTGAAATTTTGCCACGTCTGGCATTTACAGAAACCTGATAATTGTTCGTCAAACCTTGTGCTTTGTAAGTGTAGGTCGAACCAGAGTAACTGATAGTTCTCACAGAATTATAGCTGCTGTCAGCAACGATCGCACAACCCAACGGAGCCCCGATCTGGCCATTGCATTCGGTGTCATGCCCAGTGGCCTGCGCGCGGGTGAATTGCGGGGTCAATCCGGCGGAAGTCATCATCACCGCTGCCAATGCAACGGACTTTGTAAAAGTGTTCATGTGATCATCCTTTCGATCTTCAAGGCTGAAACTAACTTCTTCTGCAAGAAGGAATAGAATCGGAAACTACCCATAGATTACATTTTCTACACGTAGGTATATTCCGAGGCTGCTCAATAAGATCCACAGACTCTATCCTGCAGAAGTCAGAGTATTTAGGAGATCAATCTTGCAAAGCACCCACAACACACTGACCGAAAGCATCCGGGCCCAATCAGTCGAAATTCTTAACAAGCACTTGGCAGCAGCAATTGATTTGCAGGCACAGGTAAAGCAAGCGCATTGGAATGTGCGCGGGCCGAACTTTATTGCTCTCCATGAGCTGTTCGATAAGGTGGCGGAGGAAGTTGAAGGTTTTTCCGACAAACTTGCTGAGCGAGCAGGTGGTCTCGGCGGAACCGCACACGGAACGCTGCAAGTTGCAGCGGAGCGATCCTTTCTCGTGCCTTATCCGCATGGCATTGCCGATGGACAGAAACATGTGTTCGCGGTTGCAAGCTCCCTTGCGGCTTTTGGGCAATCGGTGCGTGAAGCAATCAAGCCCATTGCTGACTTTGGAGATTTAGATACCTCCGATCTCTTCACTGAAATCTCTCGCGGTATTGATTCACAACTGTGGTTTGTTGAATCCCATGCGGTTCCGAAAAATGAAACTGAATCACTTTCTAAAAGTGCCGTAGCTTCGAAACAATGATAAATTGATCGTCAATCGGCGGCTAAATGGGGAAACAAACGATATGAAACACCTCAATATTTTGGTGGTTGAAGATGATGTTTTATTGGGCCTGACCCTTGGCGATATGTTGGAAGATATGGGGCACCACGTATGCGCCGTGACTGCAACAGTATCTGGTGCAGTTGCAGACGCGCAAAAATATAAGCCCGAACTTTTGATTGTGGACGCGTGGCTGAAGGATGGCAGCGGGCTGTCCGTGGTCGAGAAGATTTGCAAGAATGGCCATGTGCCTCACCTCTATGCCAGCTGGGATATTTCAAAAATTCTTCTCACGGAGCCTGATGCTGTGGCGATTCAAAAGCCATATCAGTTAGCTGAGTTGGAAGCTGCGATTGAACGCGCGATGGTGGCGAAGGCACCCATCGCAGGTAAAAATAAAAAGTCCATACTGGCTTGAAATTTCGATCTATAGGACTATATTCAAAATCAAGGAGATTGGAAGAATATGTCCAAACTGGATTCAATTAAACCAAATGCGCACACAGCGATTGATCCAGTCTGTGGCATGTCAGTTAATGTAGCGACTTCAAAACATCAGGCGGCACATTCCGGCAAGACTTATCATTTTTGCAGTGCCGGCTGCGGGGCAAAGTTTATTGCTGCGCCGGAACATTATCTGCATGACGAGATTGCGCCAACGAAAGTTGCAAAAGATGCCGTTTACACTTGCCCCATGCATCCTCAAATCCGGCAGGTGGGGCCTGGGTCTTGCCCGATTTGTGGAATGGCGTTGGAGCCTTTGGTTGTAACGGCCGAAGCCCAACCCAATCATGAATTGGCCGACATGACTCGCCGCTTTTGGATTGGCCTGGCCCTAACTCTTCCAGTTTTCATTCTCTCGATGGGCGCACATGTTCCAACGATTGTGAAACTCGTGCCGATGCAAGTCTCCAACTGGGTTCAGCTTGTTCTGTCAGCGCCGGTGGTGTTGTGGGCGGGCTGGCCGTTTTTTGTGAGAGGGTGGAACTCGCTCATAACGCGGCATCTCAATATGTTCACACTGATTGCGATGGGCACAGGCGTTGCTTTTGTCTTCAGTGTTCTGGCCACGCTCAGTCCGCAAATTTTCCCCGCCGCATTTCGCAGTGGCGATGGCTCAGTCTCCAGTTATTTTGAAGCCGCAGCTGTAATCACGGTTCTGGTTCTGCTGGGCCAAGTGCTTGAATTGCGCGCGCGCGACAACACCTCTGGAGCTATTCGCGCACTGCTGAAGCTTTCGCCCAAGACGGCGCGCCGTGTCGATGCCAAAGGTAACGAGCAAGACGTGGCGCTTGAATCCATTGGTGTTGCTGACATGCTGCGCGTGCGGCCTGGTGAAAAAGTTCCGGTTGATGGAGTGATAACTGAAGGCCATGTTTCGCTGGATGAATCTATGGTTACGGGCGAGTCCATGCCAGTCACCAAAGACGTTGGCGCAAAAGTGATTGGCGGAACACTCAACACTACAGGCAGCTTTTTGATGCGCGCCGAGAAAGTGGGCAGTGAGACAATGCTAGCGCGCATTGTGAAGATGGTGGCAGACGCGCAGCGTAGCAGGGCGCCGATTCAGCGCTTGGCCGATCAAGTTTCCGGGTGGTTTGTACCCCTGGTGATTGCCGCAGCTGTGGCGGCTTTCGCAGCTTGGGCGATCTGGGGGCCAGAGCCGCGTATGGCATATGGCACAGTGGCCGCTGTTGCCGTTTTGATCATCGCCTGCCCATGTGCACTCGGGTTGGCCACGCCTATGTCGATCATGGTTGGCGTGGGGCGGGGTGCAAAAATGGGTGTTTTAATCCGCAACGCGGAAGCGTTGGAACGGATGGAAAAAATCGACACGATAGTGATCGATAAAACCGGAACATTGACGCAAGGCAAGCCAGCCGTGACGTTCATTCAAGTTGCAAAAGGTTTTGAAGAGAGCGAGGTTTTACGCTTAGCGGCAAGTGTGGAACAGGCCAGTGAACATCCTTTAGCAACGGCCATTGTGCTTGCCGCAAAACAGCGGAAACTGCGCCTTGGCAAAGTGACGGGTTTTGATGCGCCCTCCGGCAAAGGCATCACTGGAACGGTTGATAAAAAACACATTGTGATCGGCAACGCCAAATATCTAAATCAACTCAAAATCACAACCGACAACTTATCGGCAAAAGCCGATGAGATGAGGCGCGATGGTGCAACCACAATCTTCGTGGCCGTGAATGGCAAAGCTGCTGGGGCCATTGCGATTGCCGATCCCATCAAGACCTCAACGCCTGCAGCTTTAAAGGCCCTTCGTGAGGATGGCATGCGCATTGTGATGTTGACGGGCGATAACCGCACAACGGCTGAGGCCATTGCTAGAAAGCTTGGCATTACTGAAATTGAAGCTGATGTTTTGCCGGATCATAAAGCTGCCATTGTTGCAAAATTGAAAGCCGAAGGCCGCATTGTGGCCATGGCCGGAGATGGTGTAAATGATGCGCCAGCATTGGCTGCCGCTGATGTGGGCATTGCAATGGGCACAGGCACGGATGTGGCCATGGAAAGTGCTGGTGTCACACTTCTCAAGGGCGATCTGATGGGCATTGTACAAGCGCGCAAGCTGTCATCGGCAACGATGAACAATATTCGGCAGAACCTGTTCTTTGCCTTTATCTACAATGCGGTTGGAGTGCCGATTGCAGCGGGGGTGCTGTATCCAACTTTTGGTATTCTCTTGTCACCGATGATTTCAGCTGCTGCAATGGCACTCTCATCGGTGAGTGTTATTTCCAATGCGCTGCGGTTAAATAAAGCGAGACTCTAACTTTTGATCCGACGTCCTAAGTAGTTTCCGATGCTCGTGTCGACCGCAGTTGTGCACTAGCGTGACGTTGGAGCTCGTCACAATTGCGAGACAATCGGATCAGGAGTTTTCACCTTAACATGCCAACAATCATCATCATCCTTCTTGTTTTGTTTTTCGTTGGCGCTTTGCCAACTTGGCCGCACAGCAACAACTGGGGATATTTTCCAAGCGGTGGTTTGGGTTTAGTTCTCATCATTGTTGTCATTTTGATGTTGATGGGCCGACTTTAACCCCTGAGTAGATTCCGATGGTTCCGCGAGGAAGATCACGGTGCCATCGTCAGACGACGTTCGTTTATCTCAAACCGATTTTCAAAAAGGAAACCATCATGGACAAAGACCGGATCATCGGCGCTGCAAAAACAGTTGCAGGCAGCATCAAAGAAGCCGCAGGCAAGGCTGTTGGAGACCAAAAAACATTTGCAGACGGCAAAGCCGAAAAGATTGAAGGCAAAACACAAAATGCCGTTGGCGGTGCCAAGGATTCCATCCGTAAAATCCTCAAAGTGAAGTAATTTTGGCTTCAAAAAATTTCAACTTTAAGGGAGAGGCTGTTATGGTTTCAATCTTAAACGTACAGCCAGCGGTGAAGCGAGCGTAGACATTCAGAGCATAATGAATGATCTTCCATCACTGCGCGAAGATATTGCTGCATTGACTAAACATGTCAGCAACAATGCATTTGATGCCAGCAACGCTGCGGCTGAAAAAGTCGGAGCCAGTTGGTTTAATAGTGATTGGAATTGCTGCTTGGAATCTTCGAGCCGTATCAAAGACTACTGCTACCAGTAACCCAAACCAAACGCCTCTGATTCTCAATCAACCTTTTGTCGAGCAAAAGGGAACACTGCTTATGGCGGCACTGAGTAGATTCCGAACCTACCGCCTAGCGCATTGATCACTATTGTTTCATCAGAAAATTGGGGTTGGATCATGTCAGTAACGACGAGCACATCAAAAACTGTTGCCACTGAGCCCGCAAGTGCGAAGCTCGGTTTAATCTCCCTCATCGCACTTGTTGTAGGTTCAATGCTCGGCGGCGGCGTTTCTAGTTTGCCGCAGAACATGGCCAAAGGAGCTTCACCCGCCGCCGTTATGATTGGTTGGTTGATCACTGGCGTGGGCATGTTGGCGCTGGCATTTGTTTATCAAAGTCTTTCAACCAGAAAACCCAAACTTGATGCAGGGCCATATGCTTATGCGCGAGCAGGGTTTGGTGATTTTGTCGGGTTTAACAGCGCGTGGGGATATTGGCTCAGCGCATGGATTGGTAACGTTTCCTATGTTGTGCTGATTTTTGGCGCATTAAGTTATTTCTTTCCGGCCTTCGGCGCAGAGGGCAACACATGGCAAGGCATCGTTGGTGCTTCCATTCTGCTGTGGTCGATCCATGCGCTCATTCTGATGGGCATCAAACAAGCGGCCATCATAAATGTGGTGACGACTATTGCGAAACTTGTTCCCGTTTTCATTTTCATCCTAGTCGTGTTGATCGCCTTCAAACTCCCGACATTCAATTTTGATTTTTGGGGATCAGGCACACCGGCCCTCGGCAGCATCATGGCGCAAGTGAAAAGCACCATGCTGGTGACACTTTGGGTGTTCATCGGCATTGAAGGAGCAAGTGTCGTTTCCGCTCGTGCCGAACGGCGCGCAGACATCGGAACGGCGACCATTGTTGGCTTTGTGATAGCACTCGTAATCTATCTATTGGTATCGCTATTGTCCTTTGGCATTATGACCCAGCCAGAACTTGGCGCTCTGCCTGCTGCGGCATCGATGGCCAACGTGCTTGAAAAAGTTGTTGGCCCTTGGGGCTCTGTCTTGGTTCGCATCGGTATTGTTATCTCAGTCACAGGAGCGTTTCTCAGCTGGACATTGTTTGCTGCTGAAATCCCCTACCGCGCAGCACGTGAAGGCATGATGCCGGCAGTTTTCGCCATTGAAAACAAAAATGGTTCGCCATCTGGTTCTTTGTGGATCACCAATATCGCCGTGCAGATATTTTTGATTATCACCTTCTATGCGAACTCTACCTACTTGGGACTGTTCTACATCGCATCGACTGCAATTCTGGTGCCCTATGTTTTGTCCGGTGCTTATGCATTCAAACTCGCAATCACTGGTGAAAGCTATGACGCCACGGAAGGACGCGGCCGAGATATGTCAACGGGCCTCATTGCAACGGTGTTTGGCATTTGGTTGATCTATGCAGCAGGTGCCAATTATCTTTTGATGTGCGCACTGCTTTATGCGCCCGGCATTGTCATTTATTGGTGGGCGCGCAAGGCTCGCAACGAAAAAGCTTTCAACGCCACTGAAATTGTGATCGCGCTCGCCATTGTGTTGGCGGCTGGCATTGCCGGATATATGATGATGACCGGAAAGTTGAGTGCTTTGTCATGATCCAATCTCAAAGCAAAGCAGATTCACTTGGCGCTTTTTCTGAAACCGGAAAGCTTCGCACTGTCATGACGTGTCGGCCGGGTCTTGCGCATCAACGGCTGACACCCTCAAATTGCGACTCCTACTTGTTTGATGATGTATTCTGGGTGCAACAAGCAAAAAGCGATCATCACGACTTCTGCGCAAAGATGAAAGAGCGCGGCATTGAAGTGCTCGAAATGCACGAACTTCTTGCTGAAATTTTGGCGCAAGATGCACCACGCCAATGGATATTTGATCGTAAGTTCACCGAAAATCAAATCGGAATTGGTATGCTGGATGAGTTGACCAGTTGGCTCAAAGGCCTGCCGCCAGAACAGCTCGCAGAATTTCTTGTGGGTGGCATAGCGGTGCGAGACGTGCCCTTCAAGACCCAAGGCATGTTCGGCCTCTATCTTGGTTCGGATGGTCTGATATGCCCGCCGTTGCCGAATTTGATTTTTACGCGTGACACCAGTGCTTGGATCTATGGCGGTGTAACCCTTAACCCGATGCATTGGCCGGCCCGTCGGCAAGAGACGCTGCTGACAGCTGCCGTCTACAAATTCCATCCACGGTTCGCGAATAACAAATTCGAAATCTGGTTTGGTAATCCCGATCAAGATTTTGGCCCCGCCACGCTTGAGGGCGGCGACATCATGCCAATCGGCAATGGCGTTGTGTTGGTGGGCATGGGTGAGCGTTCAACACCTCAAGCTGTGGGGCAGCTGGCACGCTCATTATTTAAATCAGGTGCAGGAACCCGCGTGGTCGCCTGCCAGATGCCAAAGGCGCGTTCAACCATGCATCTTGATACCGTGCTGACCCTGTGTAACCGCGAAACTGCAACGAGCTTTATTGAAGTGGCGGAGCAAGTACGTTGCTATAGTTTGCGCCCTGGCAAGAAAGAAGGATCTGTGGAAGTTCACGTTGAAAGCGCACATGTTTTCGATGTGATTGCAGAATGCCTCAAAATCGAAAAGCTTCATATCATCGCAACTGGCGGTGATGCCGCTGAACAAGAGAGAGAGCAATGGGATGATGGCAACAACCTCATTACGCTCGAGCCGGGCGTAGTCATCGGTTATGACCGCAATGTTTATACTAACACGTTGCTGAGAAAAGCTGGAATTGAAGTCATCACAATTCGCGGTGGTGAATTAGGACGTGGACGCGGCGGAAGCCACTGTATGACTTGTCCTATTGCACGCGATGCTTAGCAGGAAAATCAAAATGCCCCACAGCCTCAAAAATCGTAGCTTTCTTTCTCTTCGCGATTTCGAACCGCGTGAAATAAAATCTTTGCTGGATCTCGCGGTGAAATTGAAGGCGGGTAAAAAGTCCGGAACGGAAAAGAAGAAACTCAAAGGAAAAAATATCGCTCTGATATTTGAAAAGAATTCAACGAGAACCCGTGTCGGCTTTGAAGTCGCGGCCCATGACCAAGGTGCGCATGTCACTTATCTGGGGCCTAGCGGCACGCAAATTGGTCAAAAGGAATCGATGAAAGATACGGCACGCGTTTTGGGCCGCGTCTTTGAAGCTATTGAATATCGTGGCTTTGGCCAGGATGTTGTGGAGGTGCTGGCCAAATATGCAGGCGTGCCTGTTTATAATGGCCTCACGGATGAGTTTCACCCAACGCAGGTGCTGGCTGATCTTATGACCATGAAAGAACACAGCACTAAAAAACTTAACAATATAAAGTTTTGCTTTTTGGGTGACGCTGGAAACAATATGGGCGATTCACTGTTGATTGGTGGTGTGAAAATGGGATTGGATGTGAGGCTGTGTGGGCCCAAACAGCTATGGCCAATTCAAAGCATCATTGATGAAGCAAATGCAATAGCCAAGAAAACCCAAGCCAAAGTGACCGTCACCGAAAGCCTGAAAGATGGCGTCAAGGACTGTGATTTTCTTTATACTGATGTTTGGCTTTCGATGGGTGAACCAGTTGAAAAATGGGCAGAGCGCATCAAGCTTCTGAAGCCTTATCAGATCAATGCCGATGTCATAAAAATGACTGGTAACTTGAAGACCAAATTCATGCATTGTCTTCCTGCTTTTCACAATGCTGAAACAAAGGTGGGTAAGGACATTCAAGAAAAATTCAAAATTGATGCAATGGAAGTAGCGGACGATGTATTCGAATCCAAAGCATCTATTGTCTTTGATCAAGCCGAAAATCGGATGCATACGATCAAAGCTGTTCTCGTAGCCACTTTGGCGGATTGAATTATGCTTGTGGTGATTGCTCTGGGTGGAAACGCCATTTTAAAACGCGGCGAGCTCATGTCTGCGGAAAACCAACGAGCAAATATAAAGCGGGCAGCTCTTGCCATCAATGAAGTTATCAAAGCCGGACACGACGTTGTCATCACCCATGGCAATGGCCCGCAAGTTGGTCTCTTGGCGCTGCAGGGCTTGGCCTATGATGCCAACAGTGCGAGCCCTATTGATGTTCTTACGGCTGAAACGGCAGGCATGATCGGCTATTTGATTGAGCAGGAGCTGAATAACATCATAACTCCAGGACACTCGGCTGCAACCTTGTTGACGCAGATCGAAGTGAACGTCGACGATCCAGCATTCAAGAGTCCGACAAAGCCCATTGGCCCAATTTACGACAAAGAGAAATCATCAGCTTTCGCCGCCAAATATGGATGGAGCATGGTGGCCGATGGATCTCATTTCAGAAGAAGCGTGCCATCGCCCGCCCCCAAACGGATATTGGAGATAGATACCATCCAGCTTCTGATTAAGCACGGCGTAACCGTCATTTGTGTCGGCGGTGGCGGCATACCTGTGGTTAAAAGCGACGATGGAAGCTATGTTGGAATTGAAGCAGTGATCGACAAGGACTTTGCCAGCGCCTTACTTGCACATGAAATAAAAGCAGATGCTTTATTACTTTTGACCGATGTCGACGGTGTATATTTAGGTTGGGGAACTGAACAACAAAAGCTCTTGCGCCAGATCACTGCAGATGAAATTAAAACTCACACATTTGCCAGTGGAAGCATGGCACCAAAAGTTCAAGCATCACTTGATTTTTTAAACAAGGGTGGAAAAATGGCGGGCATTGGTAAGATGGAAGTAGCGCTTCAAATTCTGAATCTTCAAGCAGGAACCAATATAGTTTGAAGTTCTGAATGACGCAAATCAGTTGGTAGTGTCTCGGTTTGAAATCTCTTGATCGCGCTTTTTGTAAGTCTTAGGCTTTCCAGCTTTTGTCCGGGTTCAAATGTCGTGGGACAAATTGGCTGAGTTGATTAGCGGAGGATTTCTGGTTCATCGTAGAGATACGGAGAACAGAAATGAGACAGAAACCCACAACGACTGGAACTTCCGAACAGGTTGTGAAGGACATCAGGCGGGCAACACGCAAACAATATTCGGCTGAGGAGAAAATCCGGATCGTTCTGGACGGGCTTCGCGGCGAACATAGTATAGCAGAGTTGTGCAGGCGTGAGGGTATTGCCGAGAGCCTGTATTACAGCTGGTCGAAGGAGTTCCTGGAGGCTGGCAAACGCAGGTTGGCTGGCGATACTGAACGGGCCGCCAGCACTGGGGAGGTCAAAGACCTCCGCCATGAAGTGCGCAACATGAAAGAGTTGGTGGCTGATCTCACCTTGGAAAACCGCCTGCTTAAAAAAAGCATGATCGGGGCTGGGGGAGAAGACGCATGAGATACCCTGCATCTGAGAAGTTTGAGATTATTCGGCTGGTTGAGAAGTCCCACTTGCCCACCAAACGCACCTTGGACAAGTTGGGCATCGCACGAGCCACATTCTATCGCTGGGTTGACCTTTACCGGCTGGGTGGCATTGACGCTCTGGAAGATCACAGGCCACTGCCCGGGCATGTGTGGAACCGTGTCCCCGACAAGGTCAGGCGCGAGATCGTCGATCTGGCGCTTGATATTCCAGAGCTGAGCCCGAGGGAGCTGGCCGTAAAGTTCACGGATACAAAGCGCTACTTTGTGTCGGAATCATCGGTCTACCGGCTGCTCAAGGCCCATGACCTCATCACCAGCCCCGCCTTCATTGTCATGAAAGCCGCCGATGAGTTCAAGGACAAAACTACGGCAGTCAATCAGCTGTGGCAGACCGACTTTACCTACTTCAAAATCATTGGCTGGGGCTGGTTTTATCTCTCAACCGTGCTTGATGACTTCTCACGTTACGTTATTGCTTGGAAGCTGTGCACCACGATGAAGTCCAGTGATGTCACCGACACGCTGAACATGGCTCTTGCGGCTTCCGGCTGTGACAGCGCCAAGGTCATTCATAAGCCAAGGCTACTCAGCGACAATGGTTCAAGCTACATCTCTTCTGAGCTGGCTGAGTGGCTATCTCGCAAGGGCATGGATCATGTGCGCGGTGCACCCATGCACCCCCAGACCCAGGGCAAGATTGAGCGTTGGCATCAGACCCTCAAGAACCGCATCCTGCTCGAAAACTATTATCTACCAGGTGATCTTGAACAGAAGATTGCTGACTTCATCAGCCACTACAACCACCTGCGATACCATGAAAGCATCGCCAATCTAACACCGGCTGACGTCTACTTTGGGCGCGGCCAAACCATCTTACTCGAACGTGAAAGGATCAAACACCAGACATTCAAAACCAGACGCTTGCATCATCGCAGCCAAGCCGCATAAACTAAAACACAAGATGCGCCAGATCCTCCATTAGATCAGGCTGTCAATAGTCCATATTTATCTGACGACGGACAATAGCGGACGCCCCATTGTTCATTGTCGAATAAGAGATTGTCGACATGGCCCATATCGCCGTCGGTTGCCTGTATATGGTAGCCTGTGATTTCATGAAAGCTGCGCACGTGCGATTCAGCGGCATTGTCGGGAGTTTCATGTCCCGGCTCGTCGTTATGTTGCTTGCTCCCGAAATAGAGGGGCGGCAAGACGAGTTGCCCCCCGAGCGTCGATCCATACATAGAATTACCCCAGAGCGGGTCCCATCCATAATAATCGTATGTGTTGGATTCGTGCAGGCGTGAAACTGGTTGATCGGATTTCAAG
>JBDSTO010000068.1:0-25153 GCA_039928255.1 Aestuariivirga sp.
GCATCGGTCATGTTTGGACGCCTTATCAACGTGCCTCTGCATGATGACGACAGCCACCTCAAATTCTACATCCGCAACGCACGCAAGGACTTGCGCTATTACACCAACATGACGGAAGTGATGCCGGTTGCCTCACCGTTGGCTGAGCAGGTTCATCAAACTTACGTGCTGGCCGAGACTATGGGATATGGCGACCGATTTGTACCCCGGCTCGTCACGCTGATGCTGCAGATGGCGGGAATCAAGAAGTAGCTGGCAAATTGCCGCTGGGACGCCTCTTGGCGCGGCCCGCAGGTTTCCGCGCCATTGGCTTGGGCTTGGCGGATTCTGGCTCGGTTGAGAGCGAGAACAGCGAAGGTAAGACCTCTGGCGTTTCGACTGGAGTCGCAACCTGCTTTTCCGTGGTTTCACTGACCGGTGGCGAAGGGCTTGCGACTGGTGCCGAACGACGCCCCAAACCTTCCAGTTCCACGGGTTGCGGCAGTGCTGGTGGGGGTGTTTTCGAAGAGACGTAACGTGGCAACAACGTAAGACTTTCTGAGACAGCCTTTGCGGTTTGCGCTACCCCAATCAAATAACCTTGCCCCAGATCACAGCCAAGATCTGCCAAAGTATCGATCTGTTCTTGGCGCTCAATGCCTTCAGCCACGACCAGCATGCCAAGATCATGGGCCATCTCTGCGATGGCGGAAATGATCAAGGTTGAGCGTTCATCAAGAATATCGGACGCTATGAACGACCTGTCGAGTTTTAAAGTATCGAAAGGCAGATCGCGCAAAGAGGCGAGGCTTGAAAAGCCGGTGCCAAAATCATCACAGGCAAGTCCAATGCCCAGATCGCGCAGCACGCCCATAATGTGAAGCACCCGCTCAGGCTGGCGCATGATAACGCTCTCGGTAATTTCAATCTTGAGCGTGCCCGGCTCAACATTTTCGCGCTCAACGCATGTCTCGATCCGATCAAGGAACCTGTCTTCCAATAGATGGGTGACGGAGACGTTGACGGCCACGAAGAACGAACTGCCTTGCCGCGCCACACGTTGCCAAATACCAAGTTGGCGGGCAGCACCCGCCAGAACAATGTCGCCAAGATCGCCGATGAGGCCAATACGCTCAGCCATGTCAATGAACTGCTGTGGCAGCAGAATACCGTGCTTGGGGTGGTTCCAGCGCGCCAGTGCTTCATAGCCTGCGACGATGCCCGTGGCCAAATCGCAGATCGGTTGGAAATAGACTTCGATCTCGTCGTTCCTCACAGCGCGCCGCAAATCGGCTTCAAGGTTCAAATGGGCGGCACGTTCGTCTTTCAGGCTAGCATCATAGGAAACCACATGACCTTGCCGACCGTGGTGGGCTTCGAGCAAAGCCACATTGGCCTGTTGGAGAAGTTCATCGCCAGTCAGTCCCTTGGACGATGTGCTTGAAACTCCGATATTGACGCCAATGTTCAGGCGATAATGCGGAAGGGCCAGCGTTTCAGCCAGCTCTGCGGAAATTTCCGTCGCATAAGAAGCGGCATCGCGTCGACCCTCAATGTCAAACAGCAAAACTCCATATTGGCCGCCGGACAATCTTGCGACAGTCTCGTCACCTTCAATGGAAGAACGGATTCGCGCACCGATAATCTGCAGCACCCTGTCGCCGTTTTCCTGGCCCAGTGATTCATTCAGCGTTTTGAAATTCTCAATCTCGATGATCAGAACTTTGACGGCCTGACCTGCGGTTTTGCCGAGCTCACGCTCCAACCTGTCCATGAACAGGCTTCGGTTTGGAAGCCCGGTCACGGGATCTGCCAGAGCGTCTCTCAACTGCCTTGATTCAGCGACCTTCATTCCAGTGATTTCGGTGAGCGTGCCGATGCAACGCCCCAGGGCGAAGGCATTATCAGGAATATTACGCGCTTTCAGGCGATACCAGCGCCATCGGCCCTCTGCGTCGCAAAGCCTGAGGTCCTTATCGACGGTTGCCCCTTGCCGCATGGCAAGTTGTTCAACATCCACTTCGTAGGCTTTGAGATCGTTGGGATCGAGGATCGACTTGAACGCATATCGCGCATTGTCTGACCAATCTTCGATGCTGTAGCCCAGCTGGCGCGGCAAGTCCTCCGAGACTTCCAGGTATCCTTCGCTCGGCGCGAAATCCCACATCGAATGTCCGGCACTTGCCAATGCGAGGCTTCTGCGGCTTTGGTCGGTGATGAAGGGCTTGGCCACAAGGCCTTGCACCAAAACATAGCGCATCAATTCCAACGAAAGTGCAATCAATACAATTGCCAAGAGGCTCAGGAGCATTGGAGATAGCCAAATGCTGTGGTTCAATGGCACGGCAATAATTGCCGCAAAAAGAACCCAGGCGAGAAGCAGTGTCCAGAACACCATTCCGCGATCAACTATCCCTGTTTCAGAATTGCGCCAGCTCAAGGTCAGCAGGAATCCAGTGATGGCGAGAACGGTAAAGCTGATGCGGGCAACGGTTGCGGCCTTGCCAGGTTCAATCAATGCAAAAAGGGCATTGGCAACCAGTGCGCCGACAACTGCTAGACCAAAATAATAGAAAAGTGCGCGTTTCTTTTGTGTTGCCGTGAATGTTGCCACGCAGAACGCCAGTGCTGCAGCGAACAGGCTTTCCAAAACGGTACCCATGACGATTGGTGAAACCGAAAGCGCAGGATAGTTGCCTTGTTCAAAAAGGATGAACAGGTTTGCCATCAAGGCAAAGGCCAATCCTCCAAGGACGGGACGGTTGGGGCGATAGGCGTATGTCAGGATCAGGCCAAACAACACAATGACGGCGATGCCGAGGCAGATACCGCGAAGGAAAGCGGACACACTGAGACTAGTGGTAATCGAATCTTGCGGATAAAGCCTTGCTCCAAAATCGGGCGAGGCACTTTGCAGCGCAATGCTGGCAACCTGGCCCGGTTTGATGCTGACCTGGAAATAATCGAGCCCAAGATTGCGTTCAACCGTCAGCAAACGAACTGGATTAGTCAGTAACGCCTGATAGGTTTGGGCACCCGCAGCACGCACGGCCAAGATGCCGGAGCCCGGAAAGCCTTGGTGATCGACGGCCACATTGAACGACAAATCCACATCTGATGTGTTGCGGATGGAATAATAAGTCCAATAATATGTCGGGGCTTTACCCAAGCTTTCAAGATTTGAAGGCTGTGGATCAGCGGTTGGCTGGATCGTCAGTTTGCTTTGGTTAGCGGTTACAGCGTTTGCATACGGCGCAAGATCAGTAATTTCGGTGCGGCTGTTGATGCTCAACACGTCTGCGGCGCGACTGGTTCCGGGCAAAAAAATTGCCGCCACAATCGCAAATATAAAAATGCCTGTGACGAAATGAAGTCGATACAATCCCTGTCTCCCGACGCCCCCGCGCCGTTGTGATTCTTAAGTCCCGCTATTCACTTTGCCATATAGCACGTGATCTTCCCATGCACCCGCAATTTTGATGTAGGACGCAGCGCACCCCTCTTCGACAAAACCGCAGGATTTGAGCAGAGCCCGCGAAGCCGTATTGCGGGGCAAGCAAGCCGCCTCGACGCGGTGGAGGCCCATTTCGGCAAAGCAGTGGCCAACCATAAGATTGACCGCTTCGGCCATGAAGCCCCGACGTTTGTGGGGCTCGCCAATCCAGTATCCCAGTGTGCCTGATTGCTGGACACCCCGGCGAATGTTGCCAAGCGTTATACCGCCCAAGAGCTCTCCATTTGATGATTTGAAGAGGAACAGGCTGATCGCCTGATCCGCATCGGCCCAGGATTTATAGGCCCTAAGACGCAGGCGGAAATTACGGCGAGTGAACTCGCCGTCGCTCCACAGAGGCTCCCATGGTTCAAGAAAACTTCGGCTTTCTTTGCGCAGGGCAACCCAGGCCGGAAAATCTTCCATGACTGGTGGCCGCAAAACGATGCGCTTGCTCGTCAGCACCGGTCCTTGCAGGATCAGCCCGAAGGGCGCGAAGAGCCTCAAGCGCCAGAAAACCGGGCAGCGATGGTTTCGTGGCCTTCCAACGCCGACAACTGCCCCACGGCACTGAAAGAAGGCTTGGCCGATTTAAAAATATGAGTTGCGAGATCGCGCACTTGGTCGACTGTGACGGCCTCGATTTTCTTGATCAGCGTTGCCATTTCAGGAATTTCGCCAAAGGCCATGAACTGGCGGGCTATCTGGTCGGCGCGAGACGATGCACTTTCAAGATTCATTACAATTGAAGTCTTGAGTTGGGCCTTGGCACGATCAAGCTCCTTGTCGGTAATTTCATTGGTCATGGACATCATCACCTTGGCGGTCACCTCGATGAGCTCCGGCGTATGGTCTGGCGAGGTCGCGGCATAAACACCAAGCTGGCCCGTGTCTTCATAAGTCGTGCCAAATGCAAAGACACTGTAACATAAACCGCGCTTTTCACGAACTTCCTGAAACAGCCGCGAGGACATGCCGCCGCCCAGAATGCTGGCCAGAACCTGCAACTGATAAACCCGCGGGTCGCGATAATTGGGGGCCGGGAAAGAAACCACCAGATGGGTTTGGTCGAGCGGCTTTTGCTCGGTTTGAGAGGTGGCGCCAAATTGGGGCGGGTGGCGTTGCGGGGCATGGCCTTGCGCGATGTGGCCAAAATGTTGTTCTGCGGCAGCAGCGAATTCTTTGTGGTCAACATTGCCAGCGGCACAGACCACCATGCGCGAGGCCCAGTAGTTGCGGTCGCGCCAGCCCAGCATCTGCTCGCGGGTCATGTTTTGCACACGCTCGGCCGTGCCCAAAATTGAGCGCCCGAGAGGATGGTCTCCGTATGACGCCTGTTGGGCCAGTTCAAAAACCAGATCATCTGGCTGATCTTGTGCAGCAGCAATTTCCTGAAGGATCACGTCACGTTCGCGCTCCAGCTCGGATTCATCCAGTGTCGATGAAGTGAAAATATCGGCCAGAATATCCATGGCCAAGGGCCAATCGGCCTTCAATGTGCGGGCGTAGTAGGTGGTGGTTTCCATGGCGGTTGCGGCATTGATCTCACCGCCAGCACTTTCAATTTCTTCGGCAATGTCCTGGGCGGTGCGGCGCTTGGTGCCCTTGAATGCCATGTGTTCGAGAAAATGGGCCACGCCATTTTCTTCTGGACGCTCGTCGCGGGCCCCCGCCTTGACCCAAATCCCCAGCGCAACCGATTCCAGATGCGGCATGTGGTGGGTTACGACGTTCAGGCCATTCTTCAGCCTGGTTATTTCAACTGACATCACTTCTCCCATCAACGCGTGCTGTGAGCCAGAATCTCTTCTTTCACGGCAGCCGCGCTGTTGGGCACTATCTTGAAACTTTCTTGAGCCTTCATCAAGTGGGATAGGCGAGAGGGTAAATGGGGGATTATCCCAGTCGCCTTTTCGACGGCCAAGGGGAATTTGGCCGGATGGGCGGTCGCCAGGGTAATCATTGGCGAAGTGGTCTTAGTTTTACGCGCCACGGCATAGCCCACCGCCGTATGGGGATCGAGCAATTCGCCGGATTCCTTCAGCGCCAGGGCCATCATGGCCCCTGTTTCGGCCTCCCCAGTGGCGCCCGAAATAAACTCCGAACGGATGGCATCCAAGGCTGGGGCGGCCAATGTGTAGGAGCCGGACTGGAAGAGGCTTGCCATAAGCCCCCTTACCACGTCAGCCTTGCCCCCATTGGCCAGCCAGACCAGACGCTCGAAATTGGAGGAGACCTGAATGTCCATCGACGGGCTTTGCGTGGCATGAACGCCGGTTGCCGTATAGCTGCCGGTTTTCAGGGTGCGGTCGAGAATGTCATTGCTGTTCGTCGCGATGACCAATTGATCAATGGGGAGACCCATGCGCTTGGCCACCAATCCGGCGAAGATATTGCCGAAATTCCCCGTGGGAACGGTGAAACTGACCGCACGGTCGGGGGCGCCTAATTGCAAGGCGGCATAAAAATAATAGGGGATCTGCGCCATGATGCGGGCCCAGTTGATGGAATTGACACCAGCAAGACCCACTTGGTCACGGAAGGCGAGATCATTGAACAGGGCTTTGACGATGGCTTGGCAATCATCGAAATTGCCTTGAAGTGCTATGTTGTGAACGGATGGCGAGGTAACCGTGGTCATTTGTCGGCGCTGCACATCAGACACGAGACCATGCGGATGCAGAATGAAGATGCTGGCATTTTTGGAATGCTGGAAGGCTTCAATGGCCGCACCACCTGTGTCGCCTGACGTGGCACCGACAATCACCGCGCGCTTGCCCTGACGGGCCAGTGACCAATCCATCATGCGGGACAGGAGCTGCATGGCCACGTCCTTGAAGGCGATGGTGGGGCCGTGGAACAGCTCCAGCAGATAATGATTGGGTGCCATTTGCTTCAGTGGCGTGGTGGCGATGTGGTCGAAGGTGGCATAGGCCGCGTCAACCATGGCACGGAGTTCTGTAGATGGAATGGAACCCGAAGTATATTTCGAGCAGACAGCAAAGGCCACATCGGCATAGGGCTTGCCACGCAGCGCGGTGATTTCTGCGGCGGTGAACACCGGGAATTTCTCAGGCACATAAAGGCCGCCATCCCTCGCCAACCCAGAGAGCATCGCACCTTCAAAATCAAGTTCCGGGGCCTGTCCACGGGTCGAGATATATTTCACGTTCAGAGCTCCAATTTGGGCAGCCTCTTAGCGCTCCCGGTTCTGCAGCACAACAAGCCCGGCAACACCCGCCAAAACGGCGGCAAGAGAAAACCAAGTGATGGCATAAGACAGGTGGTTATTTGCCAGTTCAATTTGTGGCGCAATGGCCCAGGGTTCAGATTTCTCATCATTGCTGGGCAGGCGCTGCAGAATGAAGGTTGCAGGCTTAGTACCTTCAGGTAGAGACGCGGCCTTCAACATTGCGGGAATATCCCACCACGTCCAGACATTGGCTGCGGGGTCATTGTCATAGTCAAATGCTCCCCTGCCCTTGTCGTGCTTTCGCAGAATGCCAATGACGGAGAATTCTGCAGATGCCTGGTTGGTCGCAGTGGGACTGTAGGCCAGACCATCGTCCACAAGAACGAGGTTGCCTTCAGGCGTGGCAAGCGGGCGTATCATTTCAAAAGCTGGCATGCCCTTGCGGGTCGAAATCTTGAGGAGCGTACGGGCGGCATCAATGGTGCCACGCGCTTCGACCTTCAGGTATTCAATATCCTCGCCTCTTTCGGCGCGTTGCATAGCTTCTGCGAGGCTGATGGGCGGTTGATCGAAATGTTCCTCCAGCTTGGCGAGAGCCTCGGCCTTTTCGCCCATCCGGATAATTTGCCAGGTTCCCAACGTGCACAGAATAGCGATGCCGACGGCCGCAGTCACAATCACGGGCCAAACTCTCATCGCTCGGTCCGCCCCTCGCGGGCACCCGTTTGCCATTGCTGACAGAGGAACATGCCTTTCACCGGATGCAGCATGAGAATGGGCAGGATGACCAGAACCGGAATGGCAATCGCTACATGCACATACCACGGTGGACTATAGGCTATCTCGACGCCAAGGATCGAGCCCACACCAAACACACAGGCAAAGAGCATGACGAACCATGCGGCTCCATCGCCTGAATCGGCGAAGGAATAGGACAGGCCGCACGACTGGCAGGATTTGGCAACCGTTAAATAGCCGTCGAACAACTTGCCCCTGCCGCAACGCGGGCATTTGCCTGCCATGCCGGTTTTTAGGGGTGAGAGTGGAGGATAATAGTTCTCGGTCATTCGATCTTTCAAAGAAAAGGCCGCCGACTTTCGTCCGCGGCCTCTTTCCAGAGGAAGTCCTTTATTCGATGGGGATCACGCCGCCGTGGTTGCCCCAGATATAAATTGCGGCAAACAGGAACAGCCAGACCACGTCAACGAAATGCCAATACCAGGCGGCCGCCTCAAAGCCGAAATGCTGCTTCGGGGTGAAATCGCCCTTGATGGCGCGTACCAGACAGATGAAGAGGAAAATGGTGCCCACAATCACATGAAAACCATGGAAGCCCGTGGCCATGAAGAAAGT
This sequence comes from Aestuariivirga sp., assembly GCA_039928255.1. Classification (GTDB taxonomy): domain Bacteria; phylum Pseudomonadota; class Alphaproteobacteria; order Rhizobiales; family Aestuariivirgaceae; genus Aestuariivirga. The sequence continues at coordinate 8,019 of JBDSTO010000068.1, forward strand.
CGAGCCATAAATGTTGCCGCCGTTGGCGTTGGAGAAGGCAAACATAGCATGGGCATATTCCCAGGCCTGAACCCCGGTGAACATCAGGCCCAGAAGTACCGTTAAGATGAGACCGTTGATGAGGCCCTTGCGGTCATCGTTGAGCAAAGCATGATGCGCCCAAGTGACTGTGGTGCCTGACGTCAGCAGGATCAGCGTGTTGACCAGTGGCAGATGGAAGGCATCAAATACAATGGTTCCCTGTGGTGGCCAGATGCCGCCTGTGGCAGCAACACGCGACGCCAGATTGGCCTCGCCAGTAAAAAGCGACGCATCAAAGAACGCCCAGAACCAGGCAACGAAGAACATGACTTCTGACGCGATGAACAGCAACATGCCATACCGCAGATGAAGGCCAACCACTGGCGTATGATCGCCGCCATGAGCCTCACGCAGAACATCACGCCACCACATGAACATGGTGTAGAGCACCATAAGGAAACCCAAGGTCATGATGATCCAGGTTCCGCCATGCATCCAGGTTACGGCACCGACGGCCAGAATAAAGGCCGATACTGCGCCAACCACAGGCCATGGGCTTGGATTGACGAGATGGTAGTCATGATTTTTTCCGTGGGCGTCGGTCATGGTTGCCTCCTCTTTAGTTCGTTTGCAGCGCTGCCTGCTTGGCCGTTCCGGGCAAAGCTTCAGCGGGATAGAATGTGTAAGACAGGGTAATTTCGTGGATGCCCTTGGCGTCGGCATCTTTCAGGATTTCCGGATCAACAAAATAGACCACGGGGAATTCAGCCGACTGGCCGGGCTTCAAAGTTTGCCTAGTGAAACAGAAACACTGGATCTTGTTAAAGTATACGCCCGCCTGCGGGGGCGTCACATTGAAAATCGCAGAGCCCGTGAGTTCTTTCGTGCCGTAATTGGTGGCGTCAAAATAGGCGATGGCTTGCGCACCAACCTTAATGGTCATTTGAGTCTGGCGGGGATGGAATTTCCAAGTGAGGCCTGAAGACGTGTTGCCATCAAAGCGAATGATGATGTCCTGGTTTGATACTTCATCAGGCGCCTTGGCAGCGCGCTGCGTGGTGCCGCCAAAACCCGTGGCCTGGCAGAAGGCCTTGTAGAAGGGTACTGCTGCATAAGATGCGCCAATCATTGCCACCACGACTGAAGCAGCCATGAGAGCGACGCGCGTATTGCTAGATTTTTCCATCACATCACCTTGTCAGTCACATGGGCACCAAGGCGTACCAATGTTGTGATGAAGAAAATGGTGACGAGGACAGCAAGGCCCAATGCCATGATGATTGCGCGGCGCTTGCGGCGCTTCATGTCTTCAGGAGAATAGGGCACGAGCGGTGGCGTTTTGCTCATCCTATCACCGGGGCGAAGGCTGGCAGATGGAGAAGCTTTTCAACCATGATCAGCGCGAAAACTGCAAAGAGCCAGAAGATCGAAAAACCAAAAAGACGCTTCGCCGCGGGGCCTTCAACTTCGCGGTAGACATCAAAGGCCTGCTTCACGAAAGCCAATGTGAGAGCACTAGCGCCAACGGCATAAAGTGCCCCAGCCGTTCCAGTGAGTGCTGGGAGTGCGACAGTGGGGATGCAGAGCAGCGCATAGATCAAAATCTGTTTTCGCGTTTCTGGCCTGCCATACACATTGGGCAGCATGGGAATGCCCGCTTTGGCATAGTCACCCTCGCGGAACAGTGCCAAAGCCCAGAAGTGCGGTGGCGTCCACATGAAGATCAGCAGGAAGAGCGAGATTGATCCCAGATCAACTGATTGCGTGACGGCAGCCCAGGCGACCATTGGGGGAAACGCACCGGCAGCACCGCCAATCACAATGTTCTGGGGTGTGTGGCGCTTAAGACCAATTGTATAAATGACAACATAAAAGAAAATGGTGAAGGCAAGAAGGGCCGCTGATTGCCAGTTCACCAGAAGCCCCAGCATCAACACTGAAAGTGCGGCAAGGCCCAGGCCAAAGCCCAGTGCTTCTTCAGGCGAAATGGCCCCGCGCGGCACGGGCCTCGTTTTCGTACGGGCCATCACGGCATCAATGTCGGCGTCATACCACATGTTCAGGGCTCCGGAGGCACCCGCCCCCATAGCAATGCAAAGGATGGTAACGAACGCAAGCCAAGGATGAATATGCCCCGGGGCCGCCAGAAGACCCACGATAGCGGTGAAGACCACAAGTGACATGACACGGGGTTTGAGCAGCGCCCAATAGTCACCGGCAGTTCCTTGGCCACCCTGGACCAACGAAATGCTGGAAAACTCTGTTTGCTCGATGCTCAAAGTACAGCCTGCTTACTTGATGATCGGAAGAGTGTTGAACTGATGGAAAGGCGGAGGCGAAGACAGCGTCCATTCCAATGTCGTGGCGCCAACGCCCCAAGGATTGTTACCGGCAGGAACCTTCTTGGCATAGGCCAAGAAGACGCCATAGAGGAACACGATAACGCCAGCGCCTGAAGCATAGGACCCAACCGAGGACCAATAGTTCCAGCCTGCAAACTGCACGGGGTAGTCGATGTAGCGGCGTGGCATGCCGGCAAGGCCAAGGAAATGCTGCGGGAAGAACACCAGGTTTACGGAAACGAAAGTGAGCCAGAAGTGAACCTTGGCAATGGTTTCATTGTACATGTAGCCAGTGATCTTGGGGAACCAGTAGTACCAGCCGGCAAAGATTGCGAACACTGCACCGAGCGACAACACATAGTGAAAATGGGCGACTACATAATAGCCGTCCTGCAGGTTGCGATCGACACCGGCGTTGGCCAGCACCACGCCTGTCACACCGCCAACGGTAAACAGGAAGATGAAGCCGATGGCCCACAGCATGGGCGGACGAAATTCAATCGAGCCGCCCCACATCGTGGCAATCCACGAGAAAATCTTGACGCCTGTTGGTACGGCAATGATCATGGTTGCGGCCACGAAATAAGCTTGCGTGTCAGCATCCATGCCCACCGTGTACATATGATGGGCCCAGACCACAAAGCCCACCACGCCGATTGCCACCATGGCGTAGGCCATGCCGAGATAACCGAAGACGGGCTTTTTCGAGAAGGTGGAGATGACCTGGCTGATGATGCCAAAGCCGGGCAAAATCAGAATGTAAACTTCAGGATGGCCGAAGAACCAGAAGAGATGCTGGAACAGCAGCGGGTCGCCGCCCTTTGAGGCCACGAAGAATGATGTGCCGAAGTTGCGATCTGTGAGCAACATGGTGATGGCACCAGCCAGAACCGGCAGTGACAACAACAGCAGGAACACTGTCACCAACACAGACCAGACAAACAACGGCATCTTGTGCAGCGTCATGCCGGGGGCGCGCATGTTGAAAATGGTAGTGATGAAGTTGATGGCGCCAAGGATCGAAGAGGCACCCGCGATGTGAAGCGACAGAATGGCAAAATCCATGGCGGGGCCAGGTTGGCCAGCATTGGCTGACAAGGGTGGATAAATTGTCCAGCCGCCGCCCACACCGTGCATGCCTGGAGGACCTTCAACAAACATCGAGATCAACAGCAATGAAAAAGCGGGAACCAGCAGCCAGAACGAAATATTGTTCATGCGTGGGAAAGCCATGTCCGGCGCACCAATCATCAGTGGCACGAACCAATTGCCAAAGCCACCGATCATGGCGGGCATGACCATGAAGAAGATCATGATGAGGCCGTGGGCCGTGACAAAGGCGTTGTACATCTGCTTGCCGTTATCAAGAGCGGCATTTTCAGGAACACCATAAACCATCTGTGCCAGACCTTTGAAAATCTGGATGCCTGGCTCCTGTAATTCCATGCGCATGAGAATGGAAAGAATGCCACCCACCACACCGGCCATAATGGCAAACCACAAATACATCGTGCCGATGTCCTTGTGGTTGGTGGAGTTCAAGTAACGGAGAATGCCCGTGGGATGATCGGCGTGTTCTGCGTGGTCATGTGCCATGATGTGTAGCCTCTGGTATTAGTTGCTGGTTGCGACTTGCGCAGACTCGGGGCGAATGGTTTTCAGGAATTGGTCGAGTTCATCGGGCTTGGGGCCCTTTAACTGCAAGTCGGCCCACGCCATGAACTTGTCTTCCGAAACAGCCCAAACTTCGATGGGCATGAACGCATGTTCCTTGCCGCAGAGCTCCGAGCATTGACCGTTGTAAACGCCTTCCTTGGTCACCTGGAACCAGTCTTCATTGAGACGGCCCGGGATCGCGTCAATCTTCACGCCGAATGATGGAATGGTCCAGGAATGGATGATGCCTTCAGGATCAGCTGTCACAATGATCTTCACGATCTTATTCACGGGCACCACCATCGGAACGTCGGTGGCCAAGAGATAAGTGCGGTTCTGCTCCTTCGCCTTATCTTCTGGGAGCAAATAAGAGGTGAAGGAAACCTTGGCCGATTTGTCCTCATTAACGCCAAGGTCGGGATATTCATAAGTCCAGTTCCACGATGGGTTGCCGATGATCTTCACCGTCATGTCGCCCTTCGGGATATCACGCTCAAGATAGAGCAGGCGCAGCGATGGAATGGAGATCGACACCAGAATCAGCACTGGAATGACCGTCCACAAAACTTCGATCAATGTGTTGTGGGTGGTTTTGGAAGGAACCGGGTTTGCCTTGGCGTTGAACTTCACCATGACATAGAGAAGCAGACCCATCACAAAGACGACGATGACTGTAATGACGATCACCAGAATGTTGTGGAACCAGTGGATATATTCTTCCACGGGGGTGGCGGCATCCTGCAGACCCATTTGCCAATCGACCGGATGGCCAGCTGCGGCCCAGCCAAGGCTCGGAACCAAGAGTGTGGCCAGGGCGGCCATCAGGCCAGCAAATTTCCAAGTCTTGTGATTCATTGCCTCAATTTCCTCAAACAGTCGAAACTTCAAGAGCTTGCAGCCCAAATCAGGCCCCATTAGAGGCCCCGCCAGAGCCGCGATTGTGAACCACATTATGGCACGAGCCGCAACCTTGGCAGGCGCGGCAAAACGTCATTGTGAGCGCAAACCGGAATTTCGCCGCAATTGCGCGCAAAAGCCGCGAAACACAAAGAGAAAATGCGGTTGTTTTCGCAGATTCGCAGCGCTAAACGCCTGTCTCGACCAAATCAGGACCAAAGGGGATTCCCAGACGTGACCTTCCGCCTCCTCAAGACCATTTTTATCGCTGGCGCCATTGCATGTGCGTCGGCCAACCTTTCTCTGGCAGAGGATAAAACCCAGCCAGCAACACCGCCGCCGCCCGGTCTTGGACCGCGCGTCAATGCTCAGGGCGCTGCTCCTGCTGGCGCACAGCCCGCTCCGCCACCTGTCGAAAATATTGCCAAACACGGCCAGTGGCAGGTTCAGTGCAGCCCGGCCCAGGGCGATCAGCCCAAATCTTGCGGCATGATCCAGGTTGAAAAGAATGAGAAAACCCCTGGCATTGGCCTTTCGCTGATCATCAACCGCGTCAAACAGGGTGACAAGGTGCAGGTTTTGATGCGCGCCTTGGTGCCTAACGGCGTTTACCTGCCTACTGGCGTTGCCATGGAAATCGATGGCGCGGCATTGGAAGGCCGGATGACCTTCACCCGCTGCAATCCCCAAGCCTGTGAAGCTTTTGGCGAGGCATCCGATGCCAGCTTGAAGAAGTTCATGAAGGGCAAGGTTGCCACCTTCTACATCTATGATCGTCCTGGAAACGGCTATCCCATCATATTCCCATTGGAAGGCTTCGCTGACGGCCTCGGCGACCTTGCCAAGATGTAATTTCACACTATTTGCAGAATTTGATCGGGCCGCACTGGAAGGTAGCGGCCCTTTTCATTATCTAGAGGTATGGAAAAGCAAAACGATATTGATTTGTTGGGCGGTGCTGCTGCTCAGTCACTGGTTGCCGACACGCTGAAAAATGCTGATGACGGCGAGGTTTTTATTGAGCGCAGCCAATCTGAAAGCCTGGTCTTCGATGACGGAAGATTGCGATCAGCCAGTTTCGATGAAAGCCAAGGATTTGGCCTTCGCGCTGTCACTGGTGAAACTGCAGCCTATGCCCACTCAACCCAACTCACTCCGGAAGCGTTGAAACGCGCGGCAGACACTTGTGTTTCGATTCTCGGTTCTGGCCGTCCCGCCAAGATAGATGTTTCTCCCGAGGCCGGGGCCAAGATGCTTTATGGAGACAGCAATCCGGTTGAAGCACAGGGCTTTGGCTCCAAGATCAGTTTGCTGGAAGAAGCCGACGCGTTTACCCGCAGTCTCGATCCGCGCGTCAAACAGGTCTCGGTTTCTCTTGGCCTCAGTTGGCAAAAAGTTACCATTCTGCGCGGCGATGGATCGATCTATCGTGATGTGCGACCCATGACACGCTTTGGCATTTCCGCAGTGACACGCGATAACAAGACATCGGGCCAGGGGAACCACGGTTTTGGTGGCCGCGCGGCCCCAATGACTTATCTCACCGAAGCAAACTGGAAAGAGTCAGCACGTGAAGCCGTGCGCCAGGCCTTGGTGGGTCTCGAAGCATCAGACGCCCCAGCTGGAGAAATGGATGTGTTGTTGGGGCCGGGGTGGCCCGGCATTCTACTCCATGAAGCGATCGGCCACGGGCTTGAGGGCGATTTTAACCGCAAGGGCACTTCTGCGTTTGCAGGGTTGATGGGCAGCCGCATTGCCTCGGAAGATGTGACGGTGGTTGATGACGGAACCATTCCTGATCGGCGCGGCTCCATTACCATTGACGATGAAGGCACCAAGCCTAATCGCACGGTGCTGATCGACAAGGGTATTCTTGTCGGTTTCATGCAGGACCGGATGAACGCGCGTTTGTCGGGCGTTACGCCGACGGGCAATGGTCGGCGGCAAAGCTTTGCCCACGCACCCCTGCCGCGCATGACCAATACCTATATGCTCAATGGCAATCGTCACCCCGATGAAATCCTGGGTTCCATGAAGAAGGGGCTCTACGCTAAGTCCTTTGGCGGCGGCCAGGTTGATATTACGTCTGGGAAATTCGTCTTCACCTGTACTGAAGCCTATATGATCGAAGATGGAAAAATTGGAAAGCCAGTGAAGGGCGCCATCCTGATTGGGGCTGGTGCCGAAGCTTTGAAGCGCATTGCCATGGTTGGCAATGACATGGCGCTTGATCCTGGTATTGGTACTTGCGGCAAGCAGGGTCAGGGCGTGCCAGTGGGCGTTGGCCAGCCCACATTGCGGATCAACAACCTGACGGTAGGTGGCACGGCAACCTGATGAGCCATCCGCGCCTTGTCATCTTCGATATGGATGATGTGCTTTGTCACTACCAAGTGGGGCGGCGGCTGCGGGAGCTTGCCAGACTGGCTGGGACAACAGCGCGGGATGTGCGGACTGCCCTGTGGGATTCGGGGTTTGAGGGTTTGGCAGATGCCGGAGGTTTTGCCGACTCTCAACTCTATCTCAAGGAATTTGGAGAGCGGCTGGGTTATCCCATCACCGTTGACGAATGGGTGGCGGCGCGGCGCATGGCCATGATTGCCAACACCGAAGTTCTTCAGCTTGCAGAAGCGATCGGCCAGCAGGCCGAACTTGCCATTTATACCAACAACGGCCCCTTGGTGAAAAGCCACCTTGATACACTCTTTCCTGAGGCCGCTGCCGTGTTCAAACAGCGCTATTGTTCTTTTGAATTTGGCACCAAGAAGCCCGATCCTGAAAGTTTTACACGTCTCGTCAATGTCATGGGTTACGAGCCTGCGGCGTGCTGGTTCATTGATGACAAAAAATCCAATGTGCAGGGGGCGCTGATTGCGGGCTTGCAGGCCCATCTTTTTGTTGATTTCGAAGGGCTGAAAAATGAAGCCCGCAATATTGGATTTAAATTATGAGCAATGCATCAGCTGGCCATCCCGTGCAGGCGAGGTTTCTGCAAGGATCGATCATGCGCCACGTCGTGGTGATGACGTTGACCGGGGCTTTGGGCCTGATGGCGGTCTTTCTCGTTGATCTTGCCGATCTCTTTTATCTGGCCAGGCTGGGAAACACCGATATTACGGCAGCGATTGGCTTTGCTGGAACATTGGCTTTTGCCAATCTCTCCCTTTCAATTGGCACTGGCATTGCCGCTGCGGCTTTGGTGGCCCGCAATCTGGGTGCCAGGCAAACCGAACGGGCCCGCGATTTCGCAACCAGCACGCTAATGTTCGCCATTATCGTGTCAGGTAGTTACACTTTACTGGTTGCCATTTTCCTTGATCCAATTTTACGCATGCTGGGTGCTTCGGGGGAAGCGTTGCATCAGGCCAAGCTATTTACCTGGACGCTGACACCGGGCTTCATCATGCTTTCATGCGCTCTGTCCTGCTCATTCAGCTTGCGCGGATTGGGTGACGCGAAGCGGGCGATGTACATCACACTCACCGCCGCCATTGCCACGCTTATCCTCGACCCGATTTTCATTTTTGTATTTCACTGGGGAATTCAGGGCGCAGCCGCCGCTAACGCCATTGCTGACATTCTGGCTGGCATTCAGGGTCTGAATGGATTGGCGCGCACGCACAAGTTTTTGAAGCGATTTTCATGGGCAGGATTAAGACGCGATTTTCCTGCGATCTGGCAGATCGCTTTTCCCGCGGTGCTCACCCAGCTCGCGACACCATTTGCCGTCGCCTATTCAACTTATGTGATTGCGCCATATGGCAATGACGTGGTGACGGCATCGACCATCATCGGTCGCCTGGTTCCAGTGGCCTTCGGCGTGGTCTTTTCCCTGTCCGGCTCCGTAGGGCCCATCATTGGGCAGAATTTTGGAGCCCGGAATTTTGACCGAGTCGTTCGAACTTTACGCGACGGTATCAGTTTTGCGCTGGCCTACACTTTGGTAACATCGTTCATTCTGTTCCTGCTTCGCGACAAGGTGGCGGAACTTTTCAATGCTTCGCCACGCGCTGCCGAACTGGTCGTGTTCTTCTGTAGCTGGATTGCGGTCTCTTGGGCTCTGGCTGGAATGCAGTTTGTAGCCAGTGCCGCCTTCAATAACTTGGGACGCCCTGCCCTTTCGACTTGGCTGAACTGGGGCAAGGCCACATTGGGTACAATTCCCTTTGCCCTGGTGGGCGCTGCTTACGCCGGCCCGGAAGGCATTTTAGTAGGCATGGCCTTAGGCTCGGTGTTGTTTGGCCTTGCTTCAACCCTGATCGCGTTCAATTTGGTCAATGGGCTTCGGGGCGCGGCCTTAGCGCGACCAATGGAAGCGTGAACCCAGTCTGCGCGCCACGTTAAGCCAAATCTGAGCCAAAAGCCCGCCACCGGGAAGTTCCTCGGTCTGCTGGGCCTGGTGAATCGAAAATTCGCGCATAATCATTTCCTTTCGTGATCAATTGTTGATCTTTGATCGCATTTTCGTATTGATTAATCCAACGAATGTATTTTATGATACCCATCAATAGTTGTGATGAATGGATGTGCCATGATCCCCAATCTTGATGTCGATCAGTTGAAGACGTTCCTTGCCATTGCTGACAGCGGCAATTTCACCCGTGCTGCTGGCGATGTGAACAAGACACAATCGGCCGTTTCCATGCAGATGAAGCGGCTGGAAGAGGTGTTGGGCCGACCACTTTTTGCGCGTGACGGGCGCGGCATCAGGTTGACGGCAGACGGCGACAAGCTGATCGACTACGCGCGGCGCATCGTGGCGCTGAGCGATGAGACAGTTTCAGTTTTCAGCAAGCCCGATATTACTGGCACAGTGCGTTTTGGCACGCCTGATGATTATGCCGATCTCATCCTGCCTGAGATTCTGGCGCGCTTTAACCGGACGCATCCTTTGGTCAATGTCGATGTGGTGTGTTACCCGTCGACCGTTTTGTCAGAACATTTGCAGCGCGGCGAAATTGATCTTGCGGTTGTCACCTTCAACGATGTCGACATCCAAGGCGAGATTCTGCATGACGCGGAACTTGTTTGGGTGACCTCCGCGCGCCATTCCACCCATTTGGCAGAAACCTTGCCACTGGCCGCGGCGCACAGTTCCTGCGTTTGGCGCAACATCATGGTGAAGGCGCTTGAAGCAGAAGCGCGCAAATACCGCGTCGTTTATACCAGCCCGAATTTCGCGACGATCTGCGCTGCGGTGTTGCAGGGCTTGGCCGTGGCCACGATGCCTGAAATTTGCGTGAAGCCGGGCATGAAAATTTTGGGCAAGGCTGATGGCTTTCCAAAGCTTGGCACGTTTGACATTGGCCTCATCCAGAAATCCGGCAAGCCAAGTTCTGCGGCCCAGGCCCTCGCCCAGCATATTCGTGATGGCCTGGGAAGCTCGCGCCGCGTGGAAGCCGCTTAATAAGCGCTTGACGCAAACACCTTGCTAATATCGCCGTTCCATTCCCGGCTATAGCGCTCCAGAAGCTCGTCGGCGGCGGTCTTGCCGGTTTCAGCTTCATGATCGAGTACGTTGAGGAATGCTTCTTCGCTCGCCCCACGCGCCTTTAGACCGTGATGGGCGATGGCCAAAACATCCTTGGCGACATCCTGAAGTTTGCGGCCCAGGAATTCTGCGTTGAGGCCCAACTTCGGAACGTCATCGCGCAGCTTCTGACGCTGTTCGGCAGTTGAGTTTTTCACCAGATCAAACGCCGCATCGAGAGCTCCCTGATCATAGAGGAGGCCCGCCCAAAGAGCAGGTTGGGCGCAGAGCTTGTTTGCAAGGCCTGAATCGCTCCCGCGCATTTCAAGATACCGTTTCAATCGAACTTCGGGGAAAATCGTCGTGAGGTGATCGGCCCAGTCTTTCATTGTCGGAATTTCGCCCGGCAATTGCGGCAGTCTTCCCGCCAGATAATTGCGGAAGGATTCGCCCGCCGTGTTGAAGAACTTGCCATTGCGCAAAATGAAATACATCGGCACGTCGAGCGCATAATCCACGTAACGCTCGAAGCCGAAGTCTTGATCGAAAACGAAAGGCAACATGCCAGCGCGGGCATTGTCGGTATCCGTCCACACATGGGAGCGATAAGATTTGTAACCGTTGGGCTTTCCTTCAAGGAACGGCGAATTGGCAAAGAGGGCTGTTGCCAAAGGTTGCAGCGCCACCGAGACGCGCAGTTTTTGCACCATGTCGGCTTCGGATGCGTAATCAAGGTTCACCTGAACGGTGCAGGTGCGGAACATCATGTCGCGGCCCATGGTTCCAACCTTGTCCATATAGGGCGCCATGATCTTGTAGCGGCCCTTGGGCATGATCGGCGTTTCAGCCCTTGTCCAAACCGGGCTTGCGCCAAGGCCAAGGAAACCAATTCCCAATTCATCGCCGATGATTTTGGCCTGGCGCAAATGCTCGGAAATCTCAACACAGGTTTCGCTCACCGTTTTGAGGGGAGCGCCTGAGAGCTCAAACTGACCGCCAGGCTCCAGTGATATATTTGCCAGCGAATTGGGATCGCTCAAGGCAATGATGTTGTCGCCTTCAAATACAGGCTGCCAGCCAAAGCGCGTGAACCCTTCAAGAAGCGCCTTGATCGAGCTCTTGCCGTCATAGGGAACGGGCTTCAGCGAATTTTTGAGGAAAGGAAACTTCTCATGCTCGGTGCCAATGCGCCAGTCTGCCTTGGGCTTGAAGCCTTCAGCAAAATATTCGACAAGCTGCGCCCGATTTTCGATAGGGGTGCGCCCGGCTTCAGTTTCCGGCGTTGGTCCGCTCAATGTCTAATCCTCCCAGGAACCTTCATCTAGGCATTCGGCTTGTTACGGGCAAGTCATCAATGAAACTTTGGTTCTTACAATTTAGCGGGACTGCCAGTCGCCAATCGTGGCTTGTACCAGGGCCAGGGCTGCGACGGCAGCGGTGTCGGCCCGCATGATTCGTGGGCCGAGGCTGATTGCCGCAACATTGGGCATGGATTTCAGGCTGGCGCGTTCTTCTTCAGTAAAGCCGCCTTCCGGCCCCACAAAAACGGCTGCCGGGGGCTTCAATTGGGCAAGGGCGCTGCGAGGATCGGTACTGGTTGCTGTTTCATCGCAGAAAATAATCGCACGGTTCTGGTCCCACGTTTTCATCAAACTGGCGAAAGTTTTGGGTTCGAGAACTTCTGGCACGAACACCAGGTTGCATTGCTCTGCCGCCTCAATCACATTGGCGCGCATACGATCGAGGTTTACGCGCTCGGCAATGGTGCGGGCCGTGATCATGGGCTGCAACCGCCTTGAACCGAGCTCAGTTGCCTTTTGCACGAGGTAGTCCAGCCGCTGATGCTTCAGGGGTGCAAATACATAGTCAATATCAGGAGGCGGCTGAACGGCGTGGACTTGCCGTTCGCAGCGCAGGCTTACGGCCTTTTTAGCCACGGTGGTAATATAGGCCAATACTTCGCCGTCCACATTGTTGAAGAGGCGGACTGCATCACCGGATGTGAGGCGCAGCACGTGGGACAGGTAATGCGATTGCTCAGTTCCGAGCGTTAAATCGGTGCCGTCGGCCAGCGCATCAGGGACATGTAAACGGGGTGTGGTTTTTGCCATTTTGCTCGTGTAACACGCTGGCCATGAGTGACGCCAGACGCAAACCCCCCGAAATTGCCGACGCAAAGCGCGGCAGTTTTGTTGGGGCCTTGCCTGCCAACGTGGTGCCTTTTGCCCAGATGATGCGTTTGGACAGGCCGATCGGCTGGTGGCTCTTGTTGCTGCCTTGCTGGTGGGGATTGCTCTTGTCGCAACTCGCCAATGGCGAGCGTCAGCCCAACTGGTGGATTGCCGCTCTTTTCCTGGTTGGCGCCATTGTGATGCGCGCTGCTGGCTGCATTGTGAATGATTTGGCTGATCGCGATATCGACGCGAAGGTTGAACGCACGCGCAATCGGCCCTTGGCTTCGGGGAGAGTTTCCATAAAGGCCGCGCTTGTGCTTCTTGGTCTCTTGCTGGCCGTTGGGCTTGCCATTCTGCTGCAGTTCAATACCTTCACAGTTCTCACGGGAATTGCCTCGCTGCTGATTGTAGCGATTTATCCTTTGATGAAGCGCATTACCTATTATCCCCAATTTGTTTTGGGATTGGCTTTCAATTGGGGAGCACTTCTGGGCTGGACTGCCATGCGCGGCAAAATCGAGCTTCCCGCCATTTTGCTTTATCTGGGGGGTATTTCCTGGACCATGGCCTATGACACAATCTACGCCCATCAAGACAAAGAGGATGATGCCATTGTGGGGGTGAAATCCACAGCCCTCAAATTTGGTGACAGCAGTATTTTTTGGCTGGCTGGATTTTTTGCCCTTGCCTTGAATTTGATTGATTTTAGCCTGTGGCAGGTCAAAGCACCCTGGCCCGCCCATGCGGGCGTCTTTGCTGCAGCTTGTCATGCGCTTTGGCAACTCAAACGCTTTGACGGAAATGATTCCACCTGCTGCTTGAAACTGTTCCGCGCCAATCGCATCTTTGGTCTTTTGATTGTGTGCGGCTTATTGATCGGATTGATGACGAAATGAGTGATGAACTTTTGAATTTGGCGCAAATGGCGGTCGACAAGGCCATCAAGCTAGGCGCCACCGCTGCGGATGCCATTGTGGTTGATGGCAACAGCACATCGGTTTCGGTGCGGCAGGGCAAGATCGAAGATGTAGGACGCTCGGAATCGCGCGACATTGGCATTCGAGTTTTTGCTGGCCAATCGAGTGCAATTATTGCTGGCAGCGTTCTTACGTCCGAGGCCATTGGCAAGTTGGTCGAGCGCGCGCTTGCCATGGCAAAGCTGGCTCCCCCTGATCCTTATTCAGGGATTGCTGATCCATCGCAACTTGCCCAAAAGGTCATCGATCTTGATCTGGTGGGAGATGAAACGCCTTCCCCTTTGAAACTGCAGGAAATTGCTTTTGAAGCGGAAGCGGTGGCTCTCTCCATTCCCGGGGTCAGCAAGAGCAACGGTGCTGGTTCTTCGGAATCTTCCAATTCCGTGGCAATTGCTGCATCCAATGGTTTTGCCCAAGCCTACCGTCGCACCGGTTATGGCTTTTCAGCATCGGTGATTGCGGGCGAAGGCACCACGATGGAACGTGACTATGACGGCACGTCGGCACTTCATTTCAGCGATCTTGAAACACCAGAAAAGATTGGACGCAGTGCGGGAGAACGCGCCGTGAAACGCCTCAATCCACGCAAGCTTGCGTCCCAAACGGTTCCGGTGATTTTTGATCGACGCGTTTCATCGAGCCTGATTGGACATCTTGCTGGGGCCATCAACGGGGCTTCGATTGCGCGCGGTGTGAGCTTCCTCAAAGATGACATGGGTAAAGCTCTATTCAAATCAGAAGTTACCATTGTTGACGACCCATTGCGAATTCGCGGCTTTTCCTCACGAAGCTTTGATGGCGAGGGCTTGCCGACGGAACGGCGCAACTTGATCGACAAGGGTGTTCTCACCAGTTGGGTGCTTGACCTTCGTTCAGCACGGCAGTTGGGATTGTCGCCAACAGGAAGTGGCGCGCGCGGTCTGGGATCGCAACCCGGTCCTTCAACAAGCAATCTGCACATGGAGCCCGGCACAAAGTCACCAGAAGACATGATGCGCGACATTGGCACGGGATTGCTGGTGACAGAGTTCATCGGCTCAAGCATCAACAGTGCCACGGGAGACTATAGCCGTGGGGCTACAGGGTTCTGGATTGAGAATGGCGAAATTCAATATCCCGTGAGCGAAATTACTATTGCCGGAAATTTGAAAACGATGTTTGCCGCTCTGACACCGGCCAATGATCTTATCTTCAAAGGTGCGGTCAATGCGCCGTCCTGCCTTATTGAAAGCATGACGATTGCAGGACGCTGAGCTTCTGATCAATGCCGTGCGGCGAGCGGGAGACATGGCTCTCTCGATGCACGCTCATGGGTTTGATGTTGAGCACAAGGCTGACGGCTCCAAAGTGACCAGTGTGGATATCGCCGTCGACAAGTTTCTACATAACACGCTTTTGCCCTTGCGGTCAGACTATGGTTGGCTCTCTGAGGAACAACCTGACGATGGTTCGCGTCTCGTCTGCGAAAAATTCTTCATTGTTGATCCCATCGACGGAACAAGTGCGTTTGCCAGCGGCCATGAACATTGGTGTGTGGCGGCGGGTATTGTTGATGATGCGGGTGTTGCTGCTTGCACTCTTTATCAGCCGCGCACGTCAAGGCTGTTTCATGCGACGCGCGGCACGGGTTCATGGCTCAATGGCACCAAGCTCACTTGCGCTGACGACAACACGCTTGATGGCGCAAGGTTGCTGGCCACCGGGCGCACGCGCCACGCGTTAGAGCCCGCCGTCATGGCTCGAACCACATCGCTTCCCTTGCTGATGCGGTTTGCAGCATTGGCGGCAAACGAAGGTGACATTGCATTGTCACTTGGTCCCCGCAATGACTGGGATATTGCGCCTGGAGTTCTTCTGGTGCAGGAAGCAGGCGGCATTGCAACACAAGCGAACGGCGCGCCGTTCAATTTCAAATCGCCGGTGGCAAAGCAGAATGGGATTTTGGTTGCGGGGGCAAGACGGCATGGTCTCGTCCTCAGAATTTTGGAGACAACATGAGTACCAAGAAAAAGCTTCAAGACGGCGAACAACTCATTCATCTGGTTTTTGGTGGAGAACTCAGCGATGTGAGCGGTGTTACTTTCAAAGACCTGGCCCATCTCGATGTTGTCGGGTTTTATCCCAATTTTGCAACGGCCCACGAGGCTTGGCAGGGCAAGGCCCGCGAGACCATCGATAACGCCCAAATGCGCTATTTTATCGTGCATTTACACCGGCTTCTCGACCCTGCCGAAACAGAATAGCCAGTTCCAGTTGAAATTGCTTTCAGGCTTCGCTAAGCGGGTGCCTTGAGGCCGCCATAGCTCAGTTGGTTAGAGCGCTAGATTGTGGATCTAGAGGTCCCCCGTTCGAGCCGGGGTGGCGGTACCATCCCCCAAAAAGCCCCAAAATGCCCATGGTGCCAGTGTTTGGCATTGCCGATATCGTTAATGAATGGTGGACGAAACCCGTAAAACTTGATTAGGTCCGGTTCGGGAGAATCCGGAAAATTGGCGTTTCAGCCACCAAAAATATTGAGTTTGGAAGATCTGCGGCAGTCCGAGGATGCAGCTTGGCTGTGGGACGGCAAGCGCGGGCGTTTGGTCTGGGCCAATTCCCCCGGCATAAAGGCTTTTGGCGGAACTTCGGTTTTTGACCTGATTGACCGGCCATTTGACGCCAGCGAGCCCGCCTTGCTGGTCTTGGCTGATTTGGTGCGTAATCTGGCCCGTGGCGAAAGCCGTGCTTGCGAGTTGCAATTTCCGTCATTGGGTGACGAGGCGATTTTTTCTTGTCAGGCCACGCTCCATGCCTTGGCTGACGGCCGCGACGGCGTATTAGTGATCTGCCCCACGCCCAAACCCGTGCACACCGAGTCCGGATTTTCGGCTTTCAACGAAATGCCTGTGGCCGCAGTTTACTTCGCGCGCGACGGCCAATTTGCGCAAGCCAATCTTGCCGCCGCCCAGATTTTTGATGCGAAGTTGCATGGCGGTCTTCACCAGTTGGTACTGAACCAAGCGCGCGCCAGCCAGCTTTTGCACAGGCTCGAAGCGTCCCCCCTGGTCAGTTCGATTGAAGAAATTTCTGGCGTTACGGGAAAACGTGAAGCACGGTTGACACTGCGGCGTTTGTCGGACGCGAATGGCCCTTACGGGCTGCTGGTGCTCGACGACATCACTGAGCGGCGGCAAATGGAACGAAGCATGGCTGTGGGATCAACCATGCCCCCTGCTCCAACTCTTGATGAGCGCGCCGCTTTTGAAGCAGTTGGCAAGGCCGTGAATGATGCTGTCAATGAAGTTGCGCCAGCTGTCGCCAAATCCAAAGCGGTTGTCCTCGCCAAACCAATTGACCCCGCTCCCAAAGCCAAGGTTGCTCTGGATGTGCCGCCCCAGGTGCGCGCGATATTCGAACGCAAGGACGAAATTTTTGCCATCATTCAAAATGGGAAAGCCGTTTTTGCCTCAATGGGATTGATGTCGTTGCTTCAGCATTCCAACATGGAACAATTATCAGCCGATACGTTGTTCTGGGAGAGGCTTCAGGCTGTCCGTTCGCCAGTCAATCGTTTGGAAGTTGTGACGGCTGCAGGCGAGTTCATTTTTATTGATGTGAA
>JBDSTO010000069.1:0-3440 GCA_039928255.1 Aestuariivirga sp.
TGACTTCAGCAGCGCGAAGTGCCACACCTTCGAGCAAGGCCTGCATCATGTCTTGCTTTGTCGTGTCGAGATTGAGACCAAGCCACAGGCCGGATGCCTCGCGGTCCCAATGCGGTGCTGCCAAGCCAGAAAGTGCGGGCACAAAAACCAGCCCGCGCAGAAGTGCAGGGGCCTTTTCAAAGGAATTGATCTCATCATAATTCGAGAACAACCCTAATCCCTTGGCCCAGTTCACAGCAGATGCCGCATTGTAAACACCGCCATCAAGCGCAAACAGTGGTGGTGCATTGCCAATGCCCCACGCAACGGTCGGCAACAACCCCAGTGAATTGGGAGGCGGGCGTTGCTCGCCCAGCAACGCCAGCGCAAACGCGCCCGTGCCAAATGTAATCTTCGCATCACCGGGCTTGGCAACCCCATGTCCAAAAAGTGCCGCCTGTTGGTCCACCATCGAAGCGGTGACGGGAACGCCATTGATGTCGCCAAAGGGACCTGTGGTGGCTCGGATTTGCGGCAGGCATTCCATCGGCACACCAAAGAGATCACAGAGGCTTTGATCCCATTGAAACGTATCAAGCGACATCAGCGACGTGCGCGAGGCAGTGGTGACGTCTGTTGCAAAAACTCCCGTGAGCCGATCAAGAAAAAATGAATCGGATGTGCCAAGGCGCAGTCGGCCCGTGGCATGAAGCGGACGGGCCTCGGGAACATTGTCAAGAATCCAGCGGAATTTGCTCGCAGAGAAATAGGGATCAAGCGGCAGTCCAGCCTTCGCCAATGTCAGCTCTTCCGAGCCCCCCGCTTTGAGCTTGGCACAAAACTCTTGGCTACGATCATCCTGCCATACGATCGCAGGACAGATGGGATGGCCGGATTCGGCATCCCAGGCGACCAAGGTTTCGCCCTGGTTGGCAATGCCGATGGCATCAACCTTGCCACTCGCTTCCAGAACGCCAATGATATGAGAAAGCAGTTCTTCGGGATCATGTTCAACATAGCCAGGCTTGGGGAAATGCTGGGTCACATCAAAGCTGGCAGTTTTTGTGAAGGTACCGCTTCCATCAAGAACAAAACCTTTGGTGCCCGTGGTGCCCTGGTCAATGGCCAGAATTTTCATTGAAGTTCTCCTGCCAGCAATGTGGCCAGTTTGCGCGCGTCCATCATGCATGTGCCCGCTGTTTCAAGTCGCCCCAGAACATTGCCCACGGCATAGATGTCAGGCATGCTCGTTCTGAATTCCTCGCTCACCTTTGGCGCATGGCCCTCGCGTTCCAAAAAGCCATTTGAATAAAGTGCATGTTCCGAACGAAACTTGCCCGATAGAATTATGCCATCACAGGCAATCATGCGTGTCTTGCCTTTGACGTCAATCTCCACTGCTTCAACCTTCGTCGTGCCATGAATGGCAACCACTTCGGCGTTGCTGATCACGGGCGAACCAAATGCAAAACGAGCCCCTGCAGAAAAATAAAATGGTGCATCAATCTTGTTGCCAGATGTGAGCATCGCCACAGGTTTGATCCCGGCATGACGGCACGTCATCAAGGCCGAAAACGACACCCATTCGCTGCCGATGATCACAGGCTTTGAAAATGGCTTCGCATGATGGAGATAAACCTGCTGCTGCAAAGTGCCCGTATTGATGATGCCGGGCAGGCGCTTGCCACCAATCAATCTTGCGGCACGAGAAGATTCCCTTGTGCCAGTGGCCAGAACAATTTTTCGTGCACCCATTTCCGCAATGCCTTCCGGCCCATGAACCCGCAACGAGCCACGCAAGGAAAATTCCAGAACCGTCGTTTTGGTTCTGACATCAATCGAATGCGTTTGCGCGCGAAGCTTTGCCGCCAGTTGTGGTCCCGTGAAAAAGCCCCAGCGTTTGAAAAATCCAAACCCGCGGTGACCGCAATGCCGGGGAACTCCGCCTGCTTCTTCTTCGCGCTCCAGCACGACTACATCCGTGATACCCTGTTCGTGCAAGGCCAGTGCCGTGGCAAGACCAGAAGGACCGCCCCCGATGATCACCACGTCATGGTTTTCCATTAGAAGCCTCTTTGAAAATGGCTTCAACCTGGGCGCGGCAATAAAAACCCTGGCAGCGCCCCATCATGGAGCGCGTGCGCCGCTTCAAGCCTGAGAGTTCGGTGGCGGGAAGAGAGCCAGCGCAAGCGGCTTCAATTTCTCCCCGCGTCACCCATTCGCAATGGCAGACGATTTCACCGCCCTTCATGTAGGGCCTGATCGCGTGCTCGGCGAGATTGGGAACAGGCGTCCATATTGGTTCGGGCGGTTTCTTTGGCAGTTTTCCGAAATTCTTTGTGTAAAGTTTGGTGACGTGTTGGGCGATGCCCAGCGCCGCTGTCAACCCGGTGGAGCGGATACCGGCAACCGTGATCCAGTTCAGCTCTTCGACGGCTTCAATCACATAATCCTTGTGTTCCGTGGCGGGGCGAAGCCCGGCATAGATTGCTGTTACATCAACATCTGCGAGGGCTGGCACCATTTCAATGGCGCGCGCTTTCAGTCTCTCAAGCGTTACCGTATCGGTCGACGGATTTTCACGCTCGTCCGTGTCTTCAGCCGTTGGGCCAATGGCGAGATTGCCAAAAATCGTCCGAAACAGAACGACACCTTTGGTCCGTTCATTGGGCACCGGAAGAATGATGCTGCGCGCCAGCTTTGCCGCAGGCTTGTCAAACACCACAAACTGTCCACGTCGCGGCGTTATGGTGAAGCTGGCAGGCCGCGCCAGCGCTTCAATCTTGTCCCCATAAAGCCCGGCCGCATTGACAACCACACGGGCCGAAACCTCGCCCCCTGTGTGCGTCACCGCCCAGCCGTCGCTGGTTCTTTTTGCGGCCGTCACCTCGGCATTTCGTAAAATCACGGCACCGTGGGCGATGGCCTGCTGGGCATAGGCCAAAGGAGCTGACCATGGGTCAATCACATGTTCTCCGGGCACAAGCACGGCACCCAATGCAGACTTCGACAATTGCGGTTCGCGGATCTTGAGTTCAATGGCAGACAGTCTTTTCGCATCAGCAACGCCATTGCGATGGGCCTTGGCTATGATGCCATCAAGGGAAGCGAGCTCGGCCTCATTCCAGGCGACCACAACGGCACTGGTTTCAAGCAGGGGCAAATTCAGTTTTTGGCGAATCTCAAGATATTCCGCCCGGCCCGCCAACATGCATTGCAGCTCGAGGCTTTTGGGAGGCGCATCAAAACCGGTGTGGAGCAACGCACTGTTGCCCTTGGATGCCCCCGACAGAATGTCGGCACCTTTTTCCAATACAACGCAGGAAAGTCCCGACATCGCAAAGCGCCGCGAAATAGCAAGCCCAACGAGCCCGCCGCCGATAATCGCGATGTCGAATCCTTGTCCCATCAGTCCTGCTAACACATAAAAAAGGGCGGCCAGAAGGCCGCCCTTTCGATTT
>JBDSTO010000070.1:0-10178 GCA_039928255.1 Aestuariivirga sp.
GAAGATGAAGCCGCCGCTCGTTATGCGCGTTATGCTGCCTTGTGGACGACCTTGGCCACTTTCATTGCCTCGATGTTCGTGATGGGTAATTTCATCGCCGCCGAACCCGGCTTCCAGATGGTTGAAAGCCACAAGTGGCTAGGGAGCATTGCAGGTTATCGGATGGGCGTTGATGGCATTTCGATGCCGTTTGTAATTTTGACGGCTTTGCTGATGCCGATCTGCATTCTGGCATCGTGGCACATCAAATTGCGCGTGCGCGAATACATGATCGCGTTCCTCGTGCTTGAAACCCTGATGATCGGCGTATTCTGCGCGCTTGATCTGGTGCTGTTCTACCTGTTCTTTGAAGCAGGCTTGATCCCCATGTTCCTTATCATTGGCATCTGGGGTGGGCCGCGCCGTGTCTATGCCAGCTTCAAGTTCTTCCTTTATACACTGCTGGGATCGGTTCTGATGTTGCTTGCCATCATCGCCATGTATTGGCAGTCGGGCACTACGGACATTGCCGAATTGCTGGTGCGAAACCCGGGCTTCCCCGTGGCGATGCAGACCTGGTTGTGGCTTGCGTTCTTTGCGTCATTCGCCGTCAAGATGCCGATGTGGCCGGTTCATACGTGGCTTCCCGATGCCCACGTTGAAGCGCCCACTGCAGGCTCGGTTATCCTTGCTGCCATTCTGTTGAAGATGGGTGGCTATGGCTTCCTGCGCTTCTCGCTTCCCATGTTCCCTGATGCCAGCCATTACTTCCAGCCGCTGGTCTATGCGCTCTCAGTCATCGCCATTGTCTACACATCGCTGGTGGCCCTGATGCAGGAGGACATGAAGAAGCTGATTGCCTATTCGTCAGTCGCTCATATGGGTTTTGTGACCATGGGGATTTTCTCGTTCACGCGGCAGGGCATTGACGGTGCACTGTTCCAGATGGTGAGCCATGGTTTTGTGTCTGGCGCATTGTTCCTTTGCGTCGGTGTTGCCTATGACCGGATGCATACGCGCGAGATTGCTGCCTATGGCGGCCTCGTCAATCGCATGCCTTTATATGCCTTGGTGTTCCTGCTGTTCACGATGTCGAACGTCGGGCTTCCAGGCACGTCGGGCTTTGTCGGCGAATTCCTGTCGCTGCTGGGCACCTTCCAGAGTTCAACCTGGGTAGCTTTCATTGCGACAACGGGGGTTATTCTTTCGGCGGCTTATGCTTTGTGGCTTTATCGCCGTGTGATGCTCGGTGCGCTGACGAAGCCCGCCTTGGCGCATATGGCTGATATGACGCCACGCGAACTGGCAACGCTCGCCCCCTTGGCGTTCCTCGCCATCTTCTTTGGTATCTATCCAAAGCCCATTCTTGATGTCTTTGCGCTTCCGGTGGAAGGAATTTTGAAAACTCTGCAAGTCGCGGCCAATGCCGTTGATCTTGCCCACATAGCTTTGCGGTGAAACTGATGACCCCGATTTTCCAGCAACTTGGTGCCGCCGCCGCCCTTCCGGAAATAGCCTTGGCGTTACTCGCCATGATTATTCTGATGGAGGGCGTTTTCTCCAAGTCGGTAACACCCAGTGCCATCCGCTGGGGTGCCATTGCAGGTTTGACTGCCATTGCAGGGCTTGTCCTGTGGAAGAGCGGGACAGGGCATGTGACGGCTTTTGGCGGTGCATTCGTCGCCGATAGTTTTTCGCGCTTCATGAAGGTTCTGACCCTGATTGGTTCTGCCATCACCATGGCGATGTCGGGGCGCTATCTCGCGCGCAACAAGATGGACAGCAATGAACTGCCGGTCCTCATCCTGCTTTCGACATTGGGCATGATGCTGATGATTTCAGCCAATGACCTGATGGCGCTCTATATGGGCCTCGAGCTTTCGTCCCTGGCGCTGTATGTCGTGGCTTCGATCAACCGCGACAGCGCCAAATCATCGGAAGCAGGTCTCAAATATTTCATCCTTGGCTCGCTCGCCTCGGGCATGCTGCTTTACGGCGCGTCCCTGGTTTATGGACTGACGGGCCATATGGGCTTTGACGCAATTGCCGCCGATCTTGCTGCCCCCGGCTCGAGTGTTGGTATCATATTCGGCATCGTTTTCATTCTGGCAGGATTGGCCTTCAAGGTCTCGGCCGTGCCGTTCCACATGTGGACGCCTGACGTTTACGAAGGTGCGCCAACGCCGATCACCGCCTTCTTTTCTTCGGCACCCAAGATTGCTGCCATGGCCTTATTCACCCGCGTCATGGTTGGGCCTTTTGCCCATGTCACCACAGAGTGGCAGCAGGTCGTGGTTTTCATCTCGCTGGCTTCCATGGTGTTTGGTGCCTTCGCCGCAATTGGCCAAAGCAACATCAAGCGCCTGATGGCTTATTCGTCGATTGCAAACGTCGGTTTTGCCCTGGTGGGTCTGGCGGCGGGCACGGTTGAAGGTGTTCAGGGAGTGATTGTCTATATGATGATCTATCTCTTCACCACGCTTGGGACATTCGCTTGCATCCTTTCGATGCGCCGCAACGGCATCTATGTTGAGGGCATTGCCGATCTTGCTGGATTGGGAAAGCGCAACAAGGGCCATGCCTTCGTGCTGGCGATGTTGATGTTCTCGCTCGCCGGCATTCCCCCATTGGCCGGGTTCTTCGGCAAGCTTTTTGTGTTCCTCGCTGCGGTGAAAGCCGGGCTTTACATGCTTGCGGTCATTGGCGTGGTGGCATCTGTGGTCGGCGCTTTCTACTATCTGCGTGTCATCAAGATCATGTATTTTGACGAGCCCGCTGCAGCTTTCGACAAGACAGATCTTGAAGTGAACTGGGTGATTTATGCCGCGGGCTTGTTCACCGTGTTGTTCGCCTTGTTTGCCCAGCCTTTGCTGTTGTTGAGCGAAGCTGCGGCAAAGTCGCTGTTCTAAGATTTGTCAGAAGCGTTTCCGCTCCGCCATTTAACCTCGATTGATTCCACTAATGCGGAAGCACACAGGCTTGTCGCTGTGGGTGAGCGTGGTCCGCTTTGGATTGTGGCTGACGAGCAGCTGGCGGGTCGGGGCAGGCTTGGTCGCACATGGGTGTCTAAGCCGGGCAATCTTTACGTCACGCTGATTATGCCCTGCGTTGCCGAAGTGATGGTCTTGCCGCAGCTTAGTTTTGTAGTGGCGCTGGCCATTCACCAAACCGCAAGCGCTTTGATTAAATCTGCTCCTATCACATTGAAATGGCCGAATGATTGCCTTCTGGACGGTGCCAAGTTTTCCGGTATTTTGATCGAAACGCTTAAGCCCGGCTTGATTGCCATGGGCATGGGCCTCAATGTGTCTCATGCCCCCGAAGGCCTGCCCTACAAGGCCGCTGCATTGGCAGAATTTGGTTGTACGGCAACGCCTCTCGAAGTTCACTCGCTGCTCGATACAGCTTTGCAACACTGGCTTTCAATTTGGGGTGAGGGACAAGGATTTCCCAACATTCGCGAAGGCTGGATTGCGGCATGCGGGCATATGGGCAAAGCGATCACCGTGAGGCTCCCCGATGGTGATGTCAGTGGCGTTTTCACCGGACTTGCGGAGGATGGCGCGATGCTGCTTAAGGTGGGCGGCATGACGCGCCAAATCCATGCTGGTGACGTTGTGGCGCATTGAGGTGACATGAAGTCCAAGAAGAAATTCGACCAGAGCAACGATCTCGTTCTCCTGCCGCTGGGCGGCACGGGCGAGATCGGCATGAACTGCTATTGCTATGGGGCGGGGCCACAAGCGACGCGTGAATGGCTGATGGTCGATCTTGGCGTCAAATTCGGCGACGAATATGATCCGGGCATTGACGTGATCCTGCCGGATGTCGGTTTCATCACCAAGAACAAGAAGAATTTTGCCGGGCTTGTCGTCACGCATGCCCATGAAGATCACATCGGTGCCATCCCCTGGCTTTGGCCGCAGCTGCAATGTGAAGTCCATTGCACGCCCTTTGCGGCAGAACTCATCAAGCTGAAGCTCATCGAGCATGGGCTTGATGGCGATGTGCCGTTAATCGTGCATAAGCCCGGAGCCAAATTCCACATGGGCGGGTTTAAGCTTGAGTATGTTCAAGTCACACATTCAATCCCTGAATCCTGCGCCTTGCTGATCGAGACGGAGCAGGGGCGGGTGGTTCATTCCGGCGACTGGAAGATTGACCGTACGCCATTGCTCGGAGCCACCATCAACGAGAAGCGGTTCCGTGAAATCGGTGACCTTGGGGTTGATGCGCTGATTTGCGACTCCACCAATGTGTTTCGTGAGGGCCTGTCACCGTCGGAAAAGGATGTGGCTGCTACACTCACTGACATCATCAGCCATGCCAAGGGCCGTGTCGCCGTCACAACATTTGCCAGTCACGTCGAGCGCATTGCCTCTGCCGTGAGGGCTGCACGATCTGCTGGCCGCGAGGTGGTGATTGCCGGCCGCGCCATGCGCAATACCATCGAAGCCGCGCGGAAATGCGGCTATCTCAAAGATGCTGGCGCGTTTCTTGATGAAGAAGAGTTTGGCTATCTGCCACCCGACCGCATCATGCTTTTGTGCACGGGAAGCCAGGGAGAACCCCGCGCTGCCATTGCCCGCATCGGCGAAGACAACCACCCTCACATCGCGCTTGAAAAAGATGATCTGGTGATTTTCTCGGCCCGGACTATTCCCGGCAATGAAAAGGAAGTGGGAGCCGTCATCAACAATCTCGCCAAGTTGGATGTGGATGTCATCACCGCCGATGACGCGCTGGTTCATTCTTCGGGCCATCCGCGCCAAGGCGAATTAAAGCTGATGTATGAATGGGTGCGGCCGAAGCTGCTTGTTCCCATGCATGGTGAGCCAAGGCATTTACGTGCCCACGCCAAGTTTGCCGCGGCAAATGGAATAAGCGAAACTTTGATCCTTGAAGATACAAGGATTGCCCGCCTGATGCCGGGACCAGCGGAAATTGTTGACGAGGCGCCCGGCGGCAGACTTCATGTTGATGGTCATTTGATTGTGGATTCGATTGACGGTCCTGCGCGCATGCGGCGCAAGCTGTCGTTCGCGGGCATCATTTTCATCACGGTGGCGATCAACGGCAAATTTGATCTGGCCGATGATATTGTTGTGATTGCTGACGGAATTCCCGACGCTTTGGTTGATAAATTGGAAGAAATTGCCGACAAGGCATTCCAATCAATTCCCCGTTCCAAACGCAAAGACAATGGCACGGTTGAAGAGGCCTTGCGCGTGGCAGTGAGGCGGGCGGCAGATGATGTCTGGGGCAAGAAGCCAATCTGCAAAGTGGCGGCTGTCAGAGTTTAGTTTAAATCATCGCCCAATCAGAATTGGGAAGTTCAATCATGGAGATCGATATGTCTTTGAAGCCTGTTGTTTTTGCCTTGTCATTGTTGGCGATCACCACCGTTCCGGCATTTGCCGACAGTTATAAATGGGGTGCACTTTCTCTGGATACAGAGAAGGTGGAGAAGGAACCTTATTATGGTGTGGGTGGTGCTGACACTGAAAAAGAGGCTGGTGATCTTGCGGTCGAAGAATGCACCAAGGCTGGTGGTGCGAACTGCACGCTCGCCGTCACTTATGAGCAATGCGGCGCGCTTGCGGTTTCGGGCAAGGGCGAAGCGGGATGGGGCAAAGCTCCCACCAAGAGCGGCGCTGAGAAGCAGGCGCTTGATGGTTGCAAGGGCGACAGCTGTTCGGTTGTGGTTTCAGACTGCAACGAAGAGTAAATTCCTCGGCACAATCGGGACAATGATTTTCTTGTCAGGGCTCTTGAGCTTTGGCACCTTGGCCCGATGAAGTTTGAATTTCATACGCTCGATGTTTTTACCGGAACCAAATTCTGCGGCAATCCCCTTGCCGTGGTTTTGGGAGCAGACCATCTGTCGACTGAGCAGATGCAGACTATCACCAAGGAGTACAATCTCTCCGAGACAACGTTTGTGATGAAGCCGGAAAACCCTGCCAACACCGCCAAGGTTCGAATTTTCTTTCCTGGTGGAGAAATGCCGTTTGCTGGCCATCCCACATTGGGAACGGCCGTCTTGCTGGCGGAGATGAAGAACAAGCCCGGCTGCAGTTTTGAGACTGAAATCCGCCTGGAATTGAAAGCGGGTCTGACGCCTGTTCGCATCAGCCGCATTGCTGACAGGTGCTCGGGAGTTTTCAGGGCACCGGTTGTTCCGTTTCCGGTTGATTTGGCCTTGCCGAGCGTGGCTGATGTTGCGAAAGCGCTTAATCTTGATGTTGGTGATATTGGGTTTGACGGTCACGGTCTGGTTGCGATTGAGGGCGGCCCACGGTTTTTCTATGTGCCTGTCAAGACCCGTGCGGCACTCGAAAAATCTTCGGTGCGCGAGCCATTCTGGAGTGAGGTTCTGCGCCCCTTGAAAGGCATGGATGCGGCCTATCTCTATACGAGAGGTGGCGATGGCCCAAATGCTTCATTCCGCGCTCGAATGTATGCTCCCGGCGGGGGTATTCCCGAAGATCCTGCAACGGGCTCTGCGACAGCGCTTCTCGCTGCCCAATTGTTGAAGGCCGAAGCGTTAAGAGATGGCAGCCATGTCTGGAACCTCGAGCAGGGTTATGAAATGGGTAGGCCGTCAGACTTGCGGCTCGAAGCCGATGTAAACATGGGCAAATTGAGCGCCGTACGGGTGGGCGGGCAGGCGGTTCGCGTCATGAGTGGCGAGATTGAAATTTAACACACAAGCGCTGCAATCTGTCTTATAACTGAGTCACCCTTGGCTTGATGCCGATATTCTTGGAGGTAACTATGAAGCGTTTTTCTCTGTTGGTTGTTTCAATGCTGGCTGCGACCTTTATGTCTGGAGCCGCATTTGCAAAGCACAAGCATCGTATTCCTGAAGATCATTGCCTGCAGCAGGAGACGCAGTATTTCGACTGGTTCCGCACAAGTTCACGCGCTTGTCTGGTTGATATGCTGGGCGAACAATATGTGCGTCACATGTATGGTGAGGGAAATCACAATCCGCCAAGTCCACGTCCGCAGAAGAACCCCACCTGAACAAATCTGTAGTTTTTGATTTAGCAGCGCTCACAAAACCCAATGAATCTCGTTTCGATTTTTCTGATCATTCACCTCTTCAGCATCGCCATGGTGTTGGGCATTGGCGTGTCCAATATTGTTGGTTTTCGCGTTGCCAGAAATGTCGGCGGTGAGAAGGCTCTGGGCATAGCCGCCCTTCGCGAAGCACTTATTCCGTATGCGGATATTTT
The DNA here is from genome assembly GCA_039928255.1 of Aestuariivirga sp. Classification (GTDB taxonomy): domain Bacteria; phylum Pseudomonadota; class Alphaproteobacteria; order Rhizobiales; family Aestuariivirgaceae; genus Aestuariivirga. Next base: position 7,221 of record JBDSTO010000070.1, read on the forward strand.
TGTTGTCCTTATCTTGGTCTCCGGGCTCACCATGCTCTGGATCATTGGTGGCGGGCAGGGGCTTCCAATTTGGTTTCACATCAAGATGGGTGCTGTGGCCATATGGCTGCTTGCCTATATTTTGATGCGGCTGCGCATTCGCAAGTTTCTCGCCAACCGGGACATGTCTTTGCTGAAGCTCATTCGAACCTACGCTCATGTGGCGATCACGGCAGCAGCCTTGGCTCTCATATTCGCTGTGTTGACGTTTGGTCCGTAAGGCGAAAGCGGAAGATTGTTCCGCTTCCACCCTTTAAAATCACATCTTGCTTTTGAGGAACGCGATCAGGTTGTCGCGGTCGGCTTGGTCTTTGAGGCCGGGGAAGGCCATCTTTGTGGCCGCCACTGTGGCCCGAGGATTTGTCAGATAGGTGTCGAGAGTTTTTTCGTCCCACACGGCTCCGGTGGCTGCAAAGGCCTTCATGCTGTCTGAATAGGAGAAGCCTTCAACCGAGGCGGTTTTGCGACCAACGACGCCGAGAAGCGATGGCCCCACGCGGTTGGCATTGTCGGCGATCGAATGACATGCCGCACATTTCTTGAATACTTGCTCGCCCAAGGCAGCATCGCCATTTGCAAAGGCTGGAGCCGTCATAACGCCCAATGCCAGAATAGCGAGGGTAGGGAATTTCATGATTGACCTCTTTGTTCAGGACAGTCGGGGCCATAAATGGTCCAGACGGCAGAAGCGTTTTGCCTCATGCCGTTTCGTATTTTGTGTCTCGTGAGAGATCGATGCAAGACAGAAAGGGCTTTAAACCCATCATGCGACCAAATGGCTTTTGATCACGCCGAGGATTACAAAATCAATCAATCTCGAGAATTTGCTTGGCCTGGGCCGTCACATCAAGACCCTGTTGCTCGTTGCCAGCGCCACAGAGCTGAACCGCCTGTTCGCGCAGATCCATCACTTCCTGCTTCTGGTCGGCCTGCAGTTTGGTCTTTGCGAGCGCCTGGTCAATCTTGGCAATGTCGGTCTGGCATTGGCCAGCAAAGGCCGGCAAGGCCGACAAGAAAAGTGTTGCAGTCAGGATGGGTGTAAAAAGGCGCATGTGGGGTTCCCGTTTGAGTCTTAAGCTTTTGTAACAGCTCATTGTGACTAATTTGCGCCTCTCAACCAAGTGCCTTGTTGGATCAAGAAAAGGCCAAAAGCTGTAAGCTTGGATTTCCATTTTATGGTTAGGATCGTCTTACCCAACTGCGTCAGCATCGCTGACTTAAGCAAAAAAAGGCCTAAACTTTCATGCCAAACTTGTTCGTGTTGCAAATCTGGTGCGGACTCGTTATGAGCAGTCCATGTCCGCGCCACACCATATCGGTTTGACTTCCTCAGCCCTGCTGAAGGCGAAGTTGCTTGGACTGCTGCTGCTTACTGGCCCCTGAGGGCCTGCCGGGTTCATTGAACCTCGGCCCTGCAGGGGATGCAATCTAACTTTCACCCGCATTTCACACGTGTGTTCTGAACGCAAAAGTCATTCAACTTCTGCCGAACATGCACTAAGCAGAGCTTCATCATGATGATTAATCCCGCCGGAAAATACCACGCTTTCACACCCGTCAATTTGCCTGATCGCACCTGGCCCAGCAAACAGATCACCAAGCCGCCCATCTGGTGCAGTGTTGATTTGCGCGACGGCAACCAGTCCCTCATTGAGCCCATGGGCCATGACCGCAAGATGCGCATGTGGAACAATTTGCTCAAGATGGGTTTCAAGGAAATCGAGATCGGCTTTCCCTCCGCCTCGCAAACGGATTTTGATTTCTGCCGCCATCTGATCGACAACAACTGCATCCCTGAGGATGTGACCATTCAGGTGCTCGTGCAATGCCGTGAAGATTTGATCCGCCGCACGTTTGAGGGGATCAAAGGTGCCAAGCATGTGATCGTGCATTTCTACAATTCCACAAGCGAATTGCAGCGGCGTGTGGTGTTCCAGAAAGACAAGGCGGGCATCAAGGACATTGCCGTCAATGCGGCAAAGCTGGTCCGTTCCATGACTGATGAGAGCGGTATGAAAGAGGCGAGCCGCTTCCAATATTCGCCGGAGAGCTTCATGGGCACCGAACTCGAATTCTCGAAGGAGATTTGCGAGGCGGTGATGGATGTCATTCAACCGTCACCTGACAATCGCCTGATCCTCAATTTGCCATTCACGGTGGAAGCGGCTACGCCCAACGTTCATGCCGACCAGATTGAATGGTCGATCCGCAACATCAAGAACCGCTCATCGATCATTTATTCCATTCACGCGCACAATGATCGTGGGTGTGCGGTGGCGGCGAGCGAACTTTCCCTGATGGCGGGTGCTGACCGTGTTGAAGGCACACTCTTTGGCAATGGCGAACGCACTGGCAACGTCGATATCATCACCATGGCCATGAACATGTTCAGCCAGGGCGTGGACCCCAAGCTCGACATTTCCAATGTGAATGAACTCGTGCGTATGGCTGAATATTGCAACCAGTTGCCGGTTCACCCGCGCCATCCCTATGCCGGTGAGTTGGTGTTCACGGCCTTCTCGGGCTCGCATCAGGACGCCATCAACAAGGGCTTCAAACATATGAAGGCGTCGAACGCTCTCCTGTGGGAAGTGCCTTATCTGCCGATTGATCCCATGGATTTGGGCCGGTCGTATGAGGCCGTTGTGCGCATCAACAGCCAGAGTGGCAAGGGCGGCATTGCCTATGTCATGGAAACCGAACACGGCATTGAGTTGCCGCGCCGCCTGCAGATCGAGTTCTCGAAAGTTGTGCAATCAATTGCCGATGGTGAGGGTGTGGAAGTGGCGGCGGACCGTTTGTGGTCGGCGTTTGAGGGCGAATATCTTGAAGGCAATGGCCGCTACAAATTCATCGAGCATCACGCGACCTCTGATCATGGCGTGCAACCACTGACAGCCAAGATCATGGATGATGGCA
>JBDSTO010000071.1:0-6205 GCA_039928255.1 Aestuariivirga sp.
CATCTTCACGATGGTGATGCTTTGGTTCTGGAGGACCAGCGCCTGATCACCGTTGTGGCCGACAAGGAAATTCTAATGGAGGTGACAGTGCCCAATGTTGCCGATCTTTCAAAGCTCGCCTGGCACATCGGCAATCGCCACCTTGAAGCGCAGATTGAACCAACGCGCATTCTGCTGAAACGCGATGCCATCATTTCAACCATGCTGCGCCAACTGGGGGCGACCGTGCGCGAGGTCAAAGAAAAATTCCATCCCGAACATGGAGCCTATCATGGCCACGGGCATTGAAGCCCAGCAGCTTTTGCTGCTCTTGAACTGGATGTCGCCCGCTTTCCCGATTGGCAGCTTCGCCTATAGCCATGGATTGGAATGGGCGATTGATGAAGGCCTTGTGCATGATGAGGCCACAACGAGAGACTGGATCAACGAAATCATCACCAAGGGCTCCGGCTGGAATGATGCCGTGATATTTTCCAATGCCGTGCGAGGCGAAGACGTCAATGATCTTGCCTTGGCACTGTGTTCATCGCAGGAGCGTTTTCTCGAAACCACGCAGCTTGGGGCGGCCTTTCAAATTGCAGCGAGCGCCTTCGCGCCGCGAAGTGGGGAGAAGGAAGGGGCTCGTCGCGAAAGCGATGGGAAGGATGAGGGCCCTTTGGCCTATACAGTTGCCGCTGCATTGGCCTGCAAATCCATGAGCATCTCGTCACATCATGCTTTACTCGCTTTCCTGCAAGGTTTTTCCAATGCCTTGATTTCAGTTGCCGTGCGCCTCGTCCCCATCGGACAAACCGCAGGCCTCAACATCATGCGCGATTTGCTTCCCGTCATCGCCGCCACCGCCGAGCGTGCTGCGCGTTCCACGCTTGACGATCTGGGCTCATCTGCCTTCATGTCAGACATCGCCGCCATGAAACACGAAACACTGCAACCAAGGATTTTCTGCACATGAAGAATGGCCCTTTGCGCGTTGGCATTGGCGGACCTGTGGGCTCCGGCAAAACCACGCTCACTGAAAAACTCTGCAAGTCGATGCGCGACAAATATTCAATCGCCGTCATTACCAACGATATTTACACCAAGGAAGACGCACTAATTTTGAACCGGCTTCAGGCCCTGCCGGAGGACCGCATCATGGGCGTTGAAACCGGTGGCTGCCCGCACACGGCGATCCGCGAGGATGCATCAATCAATCTGGCCGCCGTCGCTGAAATGACCAAGCGCCACCCCGACCTTGATGTGATCTTCATTGAGAGCGGCGGCGACAATCTGGCGGCCACCTTCTCGCCTGATCTGGCCGACATTTCGATCTATGTGATCTCCGTCTGCCAGGGCGAAAAAATTCCCCGCAAGGGTGGCCCGGCCATCACCCGCTCTGACCTTCTCGTGGTCAACAAGACCGATTTGGCACCTCATGTCATGGCCGACCTTTCGGTGATGGAATCTGATACGAGGAAGGCCCGAGGCGAGCGGCCCTTTGTGTTTTCCGATCTGCTGCGCCTCAAGGGACTTGGCGAAATCGAGGCGTTCATTGTGAAATCAGGCGGGCTTGCGGCCTAGGGGGATTTGGTCCATTTTTGACCGAATGGAAAAGGGGACAAGATGGGGAAATTGACAACCCACGTTCTGGACACGAGCTTGGGCAAACCTGCCGCAGGTCTTCGCATTGAATTATGGACCGACAAGCTCATCAAAACTATCGTCACCAATTCCGATGGCCGTGCTGATGCCCCGATCTTGGAAGGCGCTGCCTTGCAAAAAGGCAGTTACGAATTGCGTTTCTTCGCCGGCGATTACTTGCGAGGCCTTGGCCTGAAACTGGCTGAGCCCCTGTTTCTTGATGTGATCCCTATCCGCTTTGGCATTGCTGATCCCACCCAGCATTTTCACGTGCCGCTGCTGCTGTCGCCCTTCGGCTATTCCACCTATCGGGGGTCGTGATGGCTTTGCAGTTTCTGCGCCGGGGCAAAATGGTGACGCTGGAACAATTTGAGCCAGATCAGACTCTGCTCGATTATCTGCGTCTTGATGAAAAATCCAAAGGCACCAAGGAAGGCTGCAACGAAGGCGATTGCGGGGCGTGCACGGTAGTGCTGGGCCGCCCGCACAATGGCGCGATGCGCTATCAGGCCGTCAACGCTTGCATCCTGCTGCTCGGGCAAATCCACGGCGCAGAATTGATCACGGTTGATGAGTTGGCCGAAGGCGGAAAACTTCATCCCGTGCAACAGGCCATGGTTGATGCCCATGCCTCGCAATGCGGCTTTTGCACGCCGGGCTTTGTGATGTCGCTCTTTGCACTGGGCCACGAAAACCCAAATCCATCACGCGAAGATATTGTGACCAAGATTGCAGGCAATCTCTGCCGCTGCACCGGCTATCGCCCGATTGTCGATGCCGCACTGACAGCCTGCAGCAAAATGAAAGACCGCTGGACAAAACAGTCTGCTGAAACAGCAAAACTTCTGGAACCACTCACCAAAGACGATGTGTTCGTGAGTGATGGCGACAATTTCTTTGCTGCGCCTGCAACAGCAGAGAGTCTGGCCGAGCTCTTTCAGAAACATCCCACGGCCAGAATTGTTTCAGGCGCCACAGATGTTGGCTTGTGGATCACCAAACAGTTTCGCCCCTTGAAGCAGATCATCTGGACGGGCCGCGCCCAAGGCTTTGCTGAAATCGTTGAGCGCGATGGCATGATCACTATAGGCGGCGGCGCCACCTATGCCGATGCGTTGGAAGTTCTGGCCAGAAATTTCCCCGATATGGGCGAGGTGATGACGCGCATTGGATCAGCGCAGGTCCGCGCATCAGGAACGATTGGCGGGAACATTGCCAATGGCTCACCCATCGGTGATATGCCACCGATGTTGATTGCTTTGAATGCCAAATTGCATTTGCAGCTGGGCGCTGAAACACGCGAGATGTCGCTCGAGGATTTCTTCATCGCCTATGGCAAGCAGGATAGAGCTGCGGGTGAACTCGTTTGGGCCATTGATGTGCCAAAGCTAAGCCCCCACCAAATCTTCAAGGCCTACAAGATTTCCAAGCGCTTTGATCAGGACATTTCTGCCGTCATGGCGGCCTTCCTATTCACGCTGAACGGCAACCGCATTGAAAAGGCGCGCATTGCTTTCGGCGGCATGGCGGCAACGCCAAAGCGAGCCTCCGTCACGGAACAGGCGCTGGTGGGAAAATCTCTCACAGAAGCCTTAGGCGTAACACTCACCGACTACGCTCCGATTGATGATATGCGGGCCAGCGCGGCCTATCGCATTGAGGCCGCCAATGCGCTGCTGCGCAAAGCCTTACTCGAAGCAGGCGGGTTGAACCAGTCGCACACGCGGGTGATGTCGGCATGAGCAAGCTCGCAACCGTCGGCAAATCCATTCCCCACGATAGTGCTGAACTTCATGTGAGTGGCAGCGCCGCTTACGTCGATGACATTGCGGAAGTGGAACGCACGGTTCATGTCGCCCCAGGCTATGCCAAGCAGGGCGCGCGCGGCAAGATCGTAAAATGCGATTTGACAGCAGTGCACAATTTCCCCGGCGTGCTGGCCGTCTTCACCGCAGAAGACATTCCCGCGAAGAATGATTGCAGCCCGACCATTGGCGATGATCCAATTTTCGCCGAAGGCCATATTGAGTTTCATGGCCAGGTGATTTTCGCTGTCGTGGCGGAAACGCGAGACATCGCGCGCCGCGCCGCCCAACTGGCCATCATTGAAATTGCCGCTGAGACGCCAGTTGTTTCAGTGGTTGACGCTTTGAAGTCAGCCAAGCCTGATTTGCTGGAGCCTTACGCCTTCACCAGCAAGACCTACGCGAAGGAATTGAAGACTTCCCCGATTAAAACCAGTGGAATCCTCAAAATCGGTGGCCAGGAACACTTCTATCTCGAGGGCCAGGTCTCTTACGCCGTGCCCCAGGAAAAAGGCGGCATGCTGGTCTATTGTTCAACCCAGCACCCAACCGAAATCCAGCACTGCGTCGCAGCCATGCTGGGTGTCGATGATGCCAAAATTGTCTGCGAATGCCGCCGCATGGGCGGTGGTTTTGGCGGCAAGGAAAGCCAGGCCGCGCAATGGGCTGCACTGGCCTCGCTCGCCGCGCACAAATTGGGCCGCCCGGCAAAATGCCGTCTTGACCGTGATGACGACATGATGTTGACGGGCAAGCGCCATGACTTTGAAGTCACCTATGACGCAGGTTTCGACAAGGATTTCCGGTTGAAATCTGTCGATGTGACATTCAATGCGCGCTGCGGTTATTCGGCGGATTTGTCGAATGCCATTTGCGACCGCGCCATGTTCCATGCCGATAATGCCTATTTCTATCCGGCCTTCCGCATCGCCACGCGCCGCTTGAAAACCAACACGATGTCCAACACGGCCTTCCGAGGCTTTGGTGGCCCGCAAGGCATCGTCTTTGCCGAGCAGATGTTGCAGGCGACAGCGATCGCCCACGGCATGGATGCGTTGGAATTGCGTAAGCGCAATCTTTATGGCCCGCGCCGCAATGAGACACCTTATGGCCAGAAAGTTCTGTTCAAGGATTTGGTGTCCGTGGTCAACCAGTTGGAGAAAACCTCCGACTATAAAAAGCGCCGCAAGTCTATTGATGCTTTCAATGCCACAAGCCCTATCCTCAAAAAGGGACTGGCGCTCGTGCCCGTCAAATTCGGCATCTCTTTCACTTTCACGCAGATGAACCAGGCCGGCGCACTCGTTCATGTTTATTCCGATGGCTCGGTTCACCTGAACCATGGCGGCACGGAAATGGGGCAGGGACTCTATTTGAAAGTGGCGCAAGTCGTGGCGGAGACCTTCGGCATTGATGTGGCGCACGTGGCCATCACCGCAACGACCACGGACAAGGTTCCCAACACATCGCCCACTGCGGCATCATCAGGCACGGATCTGAATGGCATGGCCGCGCGCAATGCGGCTCTCACCATTAAGGCTCGCATGGCGGATGTGGCTGCGAAATTCTTTAAGGTGAAGCCCACCGCAGTTAAGTTTGCTGATGGCAAAGTTTCCGCCGGACGCAAATCATTGAGCTTTGCCGAACTCGCCACCAAGACAAGAGAGCAGCGTATCTCGCTGTCATCCACCGGCTTTTACGCAACGCCGGGTATCCATTGGGACAGGCCTTCTGGCAAGGGCAACCCGTTTTTCTATTTCGCCAATGGTGCGGCCTGTGCCGAAGTTCTGGTCGATACACTGACGGGCGAAAACAAGGTTACCCGCGTTGATATTCTCCATGACGTCGGAACCTCGCTCAATCCAGCCATCGACATTGGCCAGATTGAGGGCGGCTTTGTACAGGGCATGGGCTGGCTCACCACCGAAGAACTGGTCTTTGACGCGCAAGGTCGCCTGCGCACCCATGCACCTTCAACTTATAAAATCCCGACGGCGCGCGATGTGCCGGAGGATTTTCGCGTCGAACTTTTCAAGAGCAAGGGCAATGAAATGGCCTCGATCTATCGGTCCAAAGCCGTGGGTGAACCACCCTTGAATCTGCCAGTCTCAGTGTGGTGCGCCATCATGGATGCGGTGGCCAGCCTCAAACCGGGCGTTGTTCCCAAGCTTGATGCACCAGCCACACCTGAGGCCATTTTGCGCGCCGTCAAATCCATGGGAGCTGGCTGATGTTGCTGTGGCCCCGCATCGTGCGCAGCCTCGAACACGGCGAGCCATGCGTCGTCGTCACGGTTGAACGCGCCGAAGGTTCAACTCCGCGCGAAGAAGGTGCCGCAATGGCTGTCACTTCTCAAGGCTATTTCGGCACGATTGGCGGCGGCACATTGGAATGGCACGCTTTGGCCGAAGCCCAAGCCATGCTCGGGAAAGCACAGGCGCGCAAAAGCCTCACCCGTTTGTTGGGCCCTGGCCTTGGCCAATGTTGCGGTGGCAGGGTCAATCTTTCGCTGCAGAGCTTGACAGTTGAGGATTTGCCTTTTGCAAAAGCATCGGCAGAACGAGAGTTGCAGTTAAATAATACGCGCAAATTGCGTTTAGGCCTTTATGGAGCAGGACATATTGCAAGGGCCCTCGTTCTCGCCACAGCGCCCCTGCCTGTTGAAATCACATGGTGGGATGAGCGGCAGAATGCCTTTCCATCCCTGACACCCGAAAATGTTTCCTGTCGCCATGGCAATTTTGACGTGGGCGAAAACCTGGACGCCATTCTGGTGATGA
>JBDSTO010000072.1:0-15655 GCA_039928255.1 Aestuariivirga sp.
TGGCCAAACTCAAAAAACTCGATGTTGAAAAGCTGCCAAAGGTTCCGGGCAATCCGCGCATTGGTTCGTGCATTGCCAATCCGCAGAAGTTCATCGCCATCGGCCTCAATTATTCAGACCATGCGGCAGAGTCGGGCCTCACGGTTCCGCCAGAGCCCATCTTGTTCACCAAGCATGTGAGCTGCCTCTCCGGCCCCAATGACACAGTGACCATTCCGCCCAAATCCGAGAAATCAGACTGGGAAGTGGAATTGGGCGTCATCATCGGAAAGAAGGCCAAGAACATCAAGGAAGCCGATGCCTTGAAACATGTGGCAGGCTATTGCGTGGTCAATGACCTGTCGGAACGTTCGTTCCAGATCGAGCGCTCGGGCCAGTGGACCAAGGGCAAATGCTATGACACGTTTGGCCCCATCGGCCCGTGGCTCGTCACCAAGGACGAGGTGAAAGACCCGCAGAACCTTCATCTCTGGCTCGAACTTAACGGCAAGCGGGTTCAGGATGGTTCAACCTCCACCATGGTTTATGGCGTAGCCTTTATCGTGGCTTACTTGAGCGAATTTTTCACGCTGATGCCCGGCGACATCATCACCACGGGAACACCGCCCGGCGTGGGCATGGGCATGAAGCCGCCGCAATATCTCAAGCCCGGCGACAAGATGGTGATCAGCATTGATGGTCTGGGCATTCAGCGCCAGAAGGTTGTGCGGGATAAGTAGAGGCTTGCAGCCTTTTCTCCACTTGACAGTTTTTGCCAATCTGGTTGTCTTTCCTGCAGTAAAAGCCGGGGGCGCCATGCGGAAGCTAATATTCATTTGGACAGTTGCAATCGCGCTGGGAGGTGATCTCGGCGTGGCAGAGGCGTTTCCCATCATGCCACTGCACCTCGATCCACTTCACCTCGATGGTAATGGCCAAATCGTGCTGGCGTCCACCAAGGCCCAGCGGGACTATGCCGTCAAGATATGCCGGCGCAAGTTTGGTGAGCGTTTTGTACGTTACCGCATCAAGGGGAACACGGTCTTCTGCAGTTTCCGTGATTCCAATGTTACGATTACCAAAAAGGCTCTGAAGCGTTGCTCGGGCATGAACGCAACCTTCGACCATCTCACTGGAATTCGTATTAAAGGAAACCAATATATTGCCAGGTTTATGTGCAGGCGCAGGCCAGGCTATAGCGGTGCTGGCGAAGTTTGACCTGAGGGCGGTGGATGGGGGCATGTGCCTTGCTCTCAATCTGCTCCTCCATTAGAAGCCCTCCCATGAGCGAAAAATCCAAACCGAACCGCCCCAAGGCCCGCGTGGCCAAGGGGTTTCGTGATATTGATGCCGACGAAATTCGCGGCACCAGAGCCATGCTGGCCACCATCCAGAAGGTCTATGAATCCTATGGCTTTGAGCCCGTGGAGCAGCCCTTCATTGAATATACCGATGCTTTGGGCAAGTTTCTGCCCGACCAGGACAGGCCGAATGCGGGCGTGTTTTCATTTCAGGATGAGGACGAACAGTGGCTGTCGCTGCGTTATGATCTAACCGCCCCGCTGGCCCGCTATGTGGCGGAGAATTTTCAGAAACTGCCTACGCCATTTCGCAGCTATCGCCAGGGCTGGGTGTTCCGCAATGAAAAGCCGGGTCCAGGTCGCTTCCGACAGTTCATGCAGTTTGACGCCGACACGGTGGGGAGTTCTTCGCCAGCAGCGGACGCCGAAGTATGCATGATGGCAGCAGATACGATGGAAGCGCTAGGGCTAAAGGATCAGTATGTAGTCAAAATAAGCAGTCGAAAATTACTTGATGGGTTGCTGGAAGCGATTTCTATTGACGGCGTGATTGATGAGACGCGTCGGCTGGTTGTCTTGAGGGCGGCGGACAAGTTGGATCGCTTAGGTCCGCATGGCGTTTTTGCGTTACTTCGAGAAGGTCGCAAAGACGAAAGCGGTGATTTTACACCAGGTGCCAATCTAACTTCTCCGCAAGCCGACAATGTGATGCGTTTTTTGGGCTTCAGCTACAATGTTGAAAAAGGCTACTTGCCAGATATTTTCTCCAAAGCGGGACCTGCCACAAGTGAAGCTTGGCTGTCTTGGCTTGAAGAAAGAGTCGAGCTTGGAACAAAGGGTAAAGAAGGTCTCGCTGAGCTGAAATCTATGGCCTCGCTCATCGAAAGAGCTGGATATGGAGTTCGCGTTAGGATCGATCCTACCGTTGTGAGAGGTTTGGAATATTATACTGGCGCTGTGTTCGAATGCGAACTCGTCATGGACACCAAGGACGAAGATGGCAACACTGTTCGCTTTGGTTCCGTTGGCGGTGGTGGGCGCTATGATGATCTTGTGGCGCGGTTCACCGGGCAGCAGGTTCCCGCCACGGGTTTTTCCATTGGCGTTTCGCGGCTCTATTCGGCGTTGAAGCTTGTTGGCAAGGCCGCCACACAGGATACGCTGGCACCTGTCGTTGTCACCGTGATGGATAAGGATCGCCAAGGCGATTATTGGAAAATGGTTCAAGCTTTGCGGGCTGCCGGCATTCGCGCCGAGATGAGCCTTGGTGCCGCCAACATGGGCAAGCAGATGAAATATGCCGACAAGCGCGGCAGCCCTCTGGTTATCATTCAAGGTGGTGATGAAAAGGCCAAAGGCGAAGTGACCATCAAGGATTTGCGCCTGGGTTCCGAGCTCGCCGCCAATATTGCATCGCGTGAAGAATATGCTTCGCAGCGCCTCGCACAGGTGACCGTGCCGGAAGCTGATCTCGTGGCGCAAGTTCAGAAGATGTTGAAGTCGTAATGGCCGGACGCTCTGCCACCCAACGCGCCGCGCTGGAAAAGCAGAATGCTGCCATCATGGCGGTGTTCGAGCGCGCAGGGTTCGAGCAGATCGCACCCGACATCATTCAGCCTGCCGACATATTTCTGGAGCGCTCCGGCGAAGATATTCGTGCGCGCACATTCGTTTTTAATGATCCCAACGGCAATGAATTGTGTCTACGGCCTGATTTGACGGTTCCGGCCTGCCGCTATCATTTGAGCCATGCGGCAAAACCTGAAGTGCAGGCGCGCTATTGCTATTTGGGTCCGGCATTTCGTTTTCCTGATGAGCGATTGAGTCCGCAGGAGTTCACCCAAGCGGGGCTTGAATGGTTTGGTGCTGGCGAATCCGTCGCTGCTGAGGCGCGTGTTTTGAAACTTGCCATCAGTGCCTTGGAAGCAGCGGGCGCATCAGCGCTCAAAGTGACATTGGGAGACATTGGTCTCTTCTCAGCGCTGCTTGATGATATTGAGATGCCGGCGCGCTGGCGCAGGCGGTTGCGCCACCAGTTCTGGCGGCCCAAAGCGTTTCATGCGCTGCTTGAAACTTTTACCCAAGGTGGTGCGCAGAACCGCAGCAGCATTTCCGCCGTTGTTGACCAGGTGAAGGGCAATGGGCTTGCAACGGTGCAGGACGTTTTGGCTGCAGCAAACATCGTGCCTGTTGGCCTGCGTAGCATTGAAGACATTGCCGAGCGCCTCGCTGAAAAATCGGCTGATCGGTCGGAGAATCCTTTGGCCGTTACACAACGGCTGGCGATTGAGACATTGCTAGCGATCACGGGAACCTGTGACGTGGTTCTGAAAAAATTGCGCGCTGTCAGTGGAGGCAAAACCTATCAGGCAGCGGTGGGTGCATTTGCCAAGCGCCTTGAAGCTTTGGAAGAGCAGGGGCTGAACCCGAGGCGGTTTGATTTCTCGGCAAGCTTCGGGCGCGAGCTTGAATATTACACAGGTCTGGTTTTCCAGATCGAAGCCGAAAGTTCAGACGGCAAGGTCGCTGTCGCTGGCGGCGGGCGCTATGATGATCTGCTGTCGGATTTGGGCGCTCCTCAGAAAATCAGCGCTGTGGGCTGTGCCATTCACACCGAGCGCCTTGCTATGGTGTTGAAATGAGTGTGCTCACGCTTGGCATTCCCTCCAAAGGCCGCTTGATGGAACAAGCACAGGGCTTTCTTGAAAAATCAGGTTTCAATATTGAACGGTTGGGAACGGATCGCGGTTATCGCGGCAAGATCATCGGGCTTGAACAGGTTGAAGTGGCTTTCCTGTCAGCGTCTGAAATTGCCGCACATTTGCGCGATGGCAAGATTGATGCAGGCATCACCGGCCAAGACCTTCTTGAGGAAACCATCCCTCCTGATGACTCTTATGTGATGATTGCAAGGCGGTTGGAGTTTGGACCTGCCGATGTTGTTGCCGCCGTGCCCGACTATTGGCTTGATGTGGCGCGCATGGCTGATCTTGATGAGGTGGCGGAGCAGTTTTATGTGGCGTATGGGCGGCGCTTGCGCGTGGCCACAAAATATGCGGCCATTACGCGGCGATTTTTTGCAGCCAAAGGTGTGACGGGCTACCGGATTGTTGACAGTGCCGGGGCCACTGAAGGTGCGCCCGCTGCGGGTACTGCTGAACTCATTGTCGACATCACCACCAGTGGAGCTACGCTCAAGGCCAATGCGCTCAAAATTCTTGATGATGGTGTGATCCTGAAATCCTGTGCGGTTCTGGCGGTGCGAACGAGTGTGGCAACTGACCCGCGCATTGTCTCTCTGGTGCAGTCGATCAAGGCCTAACGGTCTTGCGCTTCATCACTGGCTTCAAAAGCATGGGCAGAGATATGGTCAACAGGATCAATGCCAGCGGCATGGCAAAATAGAATCCGACGCTGGCAAAGCCAATGGCGCCCATGATGCCGCCCACCAGATAGGCAAAGACAATTCGCAGCAGTGTCGAAAGCTTGCGCCAGTCGGCCTTGATGTGGGGATTGCCCGCCATGCGCCCGAACAGCGCGCGGCCCGTTTCAATGCCAATGTCCGTTACCATGCCGGTCACATGCGTGGTTCTCACGCGTGCGCGCGACAGCTTGGTGATGGTGGCATTTTGCATGCCCATCAAATAACAAAGCCAGGCCAGTTGAACCAACAGGTAGTCGCTGCTGAAGACACGGCCCGAGAGCGAGAAGGCAAAAAGGGAAGCGCCCTGCACCATGATGGGAAGTGCATATTGAAAGTGGCTGCGGTGAAGTCTCGCCCAGACGACCATGATGGAACTGGTGATTGCTCCTGACAGAAAGGAAAAAATTGCGACGATACTGGCAAAGGCCACGGCAAAATTTCCCGTGGCGAGGCTGTCGGCCACTTGCGAAACATAGCCCGTCATATGAGAGGTATATTTGCCGACCACAAAAAACCCGCCCGCGTTTACAGCGCCGGCAACGCCTGCCAGAAGTGTTGCCAAAAGCCGATCGGTCATGGCCATGCGGCGGTGGGCGACCAGGGCATGGGTGAGAGCCAGAAAGCCGCGACGGTTTTGGCGCGGTCTGTGCGTTATGGCGCTGGGCGATGCCTGGTGTTTGGTGTCCATGCTGCATCTTGCCAAGACTGGCTGGCCAATAGCAAGCGACGGTGTTGGCTTTTCGAAAGGTCACAAATTTGACCGAGTCAAAACTCAGGATTTCGGGCTATGTTACGCGTCGAATCATCGGAGATTTTTTATGAACTTCAAGGTCCTCGCTTCGGCAGTTTCCCTTCTCGCCTTGGTCACCACCGCGCAAGCCGCAACATGCGGGAATACTGCGCAGGGGTTTGACGGGTTTCTGGCGCAGGTCAAAAAGGAAGCGGCAGCCCATGGCATTTCAGGGCAGGCTTTGGCCATGCTTGATAACGTGCAATATGATCCCGGCATCATCAAGCGCGACCGCGCGCAGAATGTCTTCGCGCAAAGCTTCCTGCAATTTGCCGGGCGCATGGCCAGCGACAGCCGCATCACCCGGGGCCGCGCCATCATCGCAAAGAACAAGGCCACGTTTGACGCGGTCCAACAGAAATATGGTGTGCCTGCGGCACCCATCACGGCCTTCTGGGCCTTGGAAACAGATTTTGGCGGCGACATTGGAAAGTCACCCACAGTTCAGGCGCTGGTGACCCTGGCCTGGGATTGTCGTCGCCCTGAGAAATTCCGCCCACAGATCATCCCTGCACTTAACCTCGTGCAGAAGGGTGACCTCTCGCCTGATGAAATGCGCGGGGCCTGGGCTGGAGAAATTGGCCAGACCCAATTCATGGCTTATGACTATGACACCAGCGGCGTTGATTTTGACGGCGATGGCCGGGTGAACCTGCGCGATTCAGTTCCAGATGTCATTGCCTCCACCGCCAATCTTTTGAAGAAGAGCGGCTGGGTTGCCGGCCAGCCTTGGCTGCAAGAAGTGAAACTGACGGCTGATCTTCCGTGGGACCAGGCTGATCTTGCGATCACCCACACGCGCGCCGAATGGGCCAAATGGGGGGTCGAGGGGGCTGATGGTTCCGCCCTCAAGGCCGACAAAATGCCGGCTGCTTTGATTTTGCCCATGGGCAAAGATGGCCCGGCTTTTCTCGCCTATCAGAATTTCACCAAGGCCTATCTCAAATGGAATGAGAGCCTGGTCTATTCAACAACGGCTGCCTATCTCGCCACGCGCATCGCTGGTGCTGGTCCTGTAAGCCCAGGCCGTGGACAGGTTCATGTGCCTGAGTACAAGGATGTTGTGGCCTTGCAAAACTATCTCGACGCCCATGGTTATGACGTTGGCAAGGCCGACGGCAAGATTGGCGCTGGCACACGCGCAGCGGTGAAGGCCGAGCAGAAAAAAATGGGCTGGCCTGCTGATAGCTATCCAACACCAGAATTCATCGCCAAGCTTCTCAGCGGCGGCTGATTATTCAGCTGCGTGTTTCAGCGGAATTGGCTCGTGCGTGAGATCGGGATCGCTATCGGAATTTGAGCCGGAGAAGAAACCGGACAATTTTTCCATGTAGACATAAAGTACCGGTGTCACAAACAATGTGAGTGTTTGTGAGACGATCAATCCGCCGACCACGGCCACACCCAGTGGCTGGCGCAATTCGGAACTTGCACCGGCCGCCAGTGCGATGGGAAGTGCGCCCATCAAGGCGGCAAGCGTTGTCATCATGATTGGCCTGAACCGCATATTGCAGGCTTTGGCAATGGCGTCGCTCGGACTCATGCCGCTGCGCCGTAAGGTGATTGCCACGTCAATCATCATGATGGCGTTTTTCTTCACAATGCCGATCAGCATGAGAAGGCCGATGACGGCGATGATGGACAGATCAAAGCCGAAGATTTTCAAAGAGAATAAGGCGCCAGCTGCGGCTGCCGGAAGCCCGGACAAAATGGTGAGCGGATGGATGAAGCTTTCATACAGAATGCCCAGCACAATATAGATTGTGAGAATGGCACCCAGAATGAGGAGGCCCTGATTGGCGGTTGAGTCCTGGAAGGTCTTTGCTGTGCCGTAAAAGCCCGTCGTCACATTGGGCGGAAAACCAATGTCGCCCTTGAGCTTGTCTACCTCGGCGACAGAGGCACCCAGTGCCACACCATCGGGCAGGTTATAGGAAATGGTCACAGCGGCCAGCTGGCCCAATTGATTGACGGTCAATGCACCAGAAGAGCGCTCAACCTTGGCAAAGGAACTGATGGGCACGAGCGCGCCGCTGGCCGAGGCAACTTGCAGGCCACCGAGCTTTTCAGGCGTCCAACCCTCCTTGGGGTCGAGTTCGGCAATCACTTGATAGCTTGAGTTTGATGTATAGATGGTGGCCACTTGCTGGCCACCAAGGCCTGCATAAAGTGTGGCGCGCAAAACGTCGGTGCCAATGCCAAGGCTTGCCATCTTGTCACGATCAACCGTCAGTTTGGCCTGCAATGAACTGTTTTGAAGATCCGAAGTGACATCGGTAAAGAAGGCCTTGTCGGCTCCCATGACGTCAATAAGCTTCTGGGCCCAGATATTCATCTGGTCGAAATCCAGGGACTGCACGGTGATCTGATATTGGCTGGCACCACCGCGGGCACCAATGGAAAGGTTTTGCACAGGGTTGAAGAATGCCTGGATGCCCGGAACACTGTTGCCGATTTTGCGCATGTCGGCCAACACGGTTGCGAGCGGGGGGCGCTGATCCTTGGGCTTCAGCTCGATGAACATGCGGCCATTGTTCATTGCACCCGATGATGAACCAGCCGAGCTTGCGACATGGAGAACATCGGGAGACTTCGAGATTGCCGCCGCCAATTGATTTTGAAGGTTCAGCATGGCCTGAAAGGAAATATCCTGTCGTGCCTGCGTTGAGACTTGCAATTGACCAATGTCTTCCGTTGGGAAGAAACCCTTGGGCAGAGTGTTAAACATGAATACAGTGGCGGCGATTGAGGCCAGAAAAACAGCAAAGACCACAGGATGAAAGCGCAGGCACAGCTTCAGCAATGCGGCGTAGCCTCTCGTCATTTCATGCAACAGCCATTCGAGAAAGCGCGCCACGAACCACGGATTTCCCTCTTCCGCTTTCAGGATTCGTGACGACATCATCGGTGTCAGCGTCAGTGAAACAAACATCGACACAAGGATGGACACTGTCACCACCACGGCGAATTCATTGAAGATGCGCCCGATGACGCCCCCCATCAACAGAACCGGGATGAAGACGGCAATCAGGGAGAATGAGATTGAAAGGATGGTGAAGCCCACTTCCGAAGATCCGGCGATTGCCGCCGCCATAGGCCCTTTGCCTTCCTCTTCCATGTGCCGGATAATGTTTTCCATCATCACGATGGCATCATCGACAACGAGGCCCACAGACAGGGTGATCCCCATCAGTGAAATATTGTCGATGGAGAAGCCCAGAACATACATGATGGCCAGCGTGCCAATGAGTGAAATGGGAACTGCGATGGCGGGGATCAATGTGGCACGAGCCGAGCGGATGAAGGCGTAGACGATCAAAATAACGAGCACGATGGTGATCAATAGTGTGTGCTCAGCATCAGCAACCGAAGCCTTGATGGAAACCGAGCGGTCATTGAGCAGGCTCAGCGTGGCTGTGCCCGGCAATTGGCTTTCCAGTTGCGGCAGCATGGCCTTCACCTTGTCAACAACGGCCACTGTATTGGCATCGGGTTGGCGTTGAACCGCGAGAATGATAGACCGCGTGCCATCATACGAACCTGCTGATTGGACATTGACGACAGAGTCAATGACCTTGGAGACATCCCTCAGGCGGATGGGATTGCCTTCGCGCGTGGCGATGATCTGGTTGGAGAATTCTTCGGCATTGTTGAGCTGCGTTTTGGCCACCAGCGTCAGTTGCTGTGGGCCTGCACTCAACGTTCCAAGTGGTGTTGTCTTGTTGGCTGCGGCCACGGCAGCTTGCAGCTGCGCCACGGTGACGGAGCGGGCCGCCAGGGCATCAGGATCAATTTCAATACGCACAGCATATTCTTGCGAGCCATATTCCTGCACCTGCGCCACGCCATCCACGGTTGAAAGCGTGGGCGAGATGATGTTCTGGGCGATGCTGTCAAGATCAGTCATCGCTGCAATGTCACTGCGCAGTGACAGCAACAAGACTGGCGCATCTGCGGGGTTCACCTTCCGGAAGGAGGGCGGGGACGTCATATCTTGCGGCAATTGGCCTTGCACGCGGGCAAGTGCGGCCTGCACGTCGGCTGCTGCGGCATCGATGCTGCGATTCAAGACGAACTGAATGGCGATGTTGGTGGAGCCGAGCGAGTTGGTAGTCGAGATCGTATCAACGCCGGCAATCGTTGCGAATTGCTTGATCAACGGTGTTGCAACAGATGTGGCCATAATATCGGGCGAAGCACCGGGGAGGTTCGCGGACACGTTGACCACCGGAAATTCGGCACGCGGCAACGCCGCTACGGGTAGTTGCTGCCACGAGAAAAGGCCGGCCATGATCACGGCTGCCGACATCAGAATCGTAGCAACCGGCCTCCTGATGCAGAATTCAGAAATGTTCATGGAGTTTGCCCGCTTTGCTGAGCATCGCCCTGTTTTTTCTTTTTGTAATCGGTCTTTGCATCGGCGGGCTGGACGGTTGCGCCGCCGGGTGACGCTGCATCGGTAACGGGTTTGTCTGTTCCTGCTTTCACCTGCGCGCCATTATTGAGTTTGGCTTGGCCTTCAACGACGATCTGGTCACCAACGCTCAAGCCCTTTGCGATTGCTGCATTGGGCCCTTCATAGCGGCTCACTTCAACGAGCGTGGCCGTAACCTTCATTTGATCATCGACCTTCCAGACGTAAGCACCTTTTTGACCTTGCTGAACGGCAACGCCCGGAATGGTCACCGCACCTTGCAGCACGCCATATTGCACTTCGACATCGACATGTTGCCCGGGCCAAAGCTGAAGCTTGTCGTTGCCAACCGTGGTGGCCATGCCGATTGTGCCGGAAGAGGCATCAACGCTCGAGTCGATGAAGGTCACCTTGCCGGTATCAAGGACGGTGGTGCTGCCACTGGCCAATACGCGCACGATGACATCGCCATTGCTGTCGAGCTTGCTGCGCACGGCATTCAAAACCTGCTCCGGCAACCGGAAGGACACTTTCAAGGGTTGCAACTGGGTGACAGTCATCAATCCGGTTCCCAAGGTGGCGCTCACCAGATTGCCGGGCACAACATTGAGCTGGCCAAGCTTGCCATCGATGGGGGCGGTGATCTTGGTGAATTCGATCTGCAATTTGTCAGCGTCGATCTGGGCCTTGTCGGACTCTACAACCTGTTCGGCTGATTTTGCCGTGGCAATCGCCGTATCGACATCAGCCTGTGGTCCAGCGCTGCGAGACAGCAAGGTCTTGGCGCGCTGCAATTGCAAATTGGCATTGTCGAGAAGGGCCAAATCTTTGGCCAGCGTCGCTTGGTCCTTGAGTAGCGTGGCCTGGAAGGTGCGGTCATCAAGCTCGATCAGCAGATCGCCCTTTTTAACCATTTGGCCATCGGTCACGGGAACATTTACGACCTGGCTTGCGATGCGGGCGTTGATCACTGCAATTTGCGGAGAAATCGACGTGCCATAGGCGTGCTCGATGAGGGGCACATCACCCGTCGTCACCTGTGCCAATTTCACATTGGTGGGAGCACCGCCGCTGCGCTTTCCGCCTGCCGGGGCCGCGCCCTGGGCCGTTGCCGAGTCACTGGCAGTTGTGCCCTTGAAATAGGCAACTGCCTTGTGGCCAATGTCAAACTGCCATTGGAGCACAGCTAACACCACAACTGCCGCTACCAACGCGAATTTGGTCACATTTTTCATTGTCGATTAAACCCCGTCCTCAATTGCGTTGCAACGCTCTGATACAGACGTTCAATAAGGCAAAAATCCGTCGACGGGACAGATTAAATGTCATTTAAATTGGCGCGAAAGTCCTGCCCTGTCATGGGCCTTTTACAATTAGCCGGGGCTTCAGGCCACCGCGACTTTGCGCGCCTTTTGAAAGTCTTTGGCGGCCAAAACAGTTGCCACCGCCAATCCGGTGATGAGGGCAATGATGGCAGGCCTCGGCCCAAATGCGAATGAGAGATTGGCTTTGAGGATATTGGTGGCGTTGATGCCCGTGGCAAAGTGATACCAGGAATATTCAACACCCGCTGTTAGAATGGCAGCGACAACGGCGGCGCTGACGAGCTGCCAGGGCCCGAGATTGTAGCGCCTCGCGATTATCACACGGATTGTCATCGCCAGAATGAAAAGCCCGATCATCTGCATGGCAGCTGTAATATCGATCTTGGATTGCAGCACATAATGAAATAGCGCCAGAACGGCCAAGCCATAGGAAATCTTATGCAAAGTCTTCCACTTCGTTCCCAGTTTTCGGACTGCGGTATCGGTTGATGTTGCCGCGAGTGCCGAGAGGCCAAGAAGTGTCACAAAGCCGATCGTCAAATAGAACCGAAACACAATTTCACTGGCAACAAAGCCCAGATCATATTTCGACATGACGATATAGAGACAGAAATGTGTGAAGGCGTAGGCGAAAGCAGTCACCCCCATCATGCGGCGGATCAGAGCCAGCTTGGTCCATTTGTAAACGCGCATCAGCGGCGTTAGTGACAGGGTGATGACCAGAAAGCGCACGGCCCAGTCGCCTGTCAGGTGGATGGCATTTTTGACGGGGAGCGGCATCAAGGCGCCGGTGAAAAACCAATAGGCGATCACCATGCCAGGGATCACCGCAAGGGCAAGTGCTGCGGCCTTGAGCCACGAGAAACGGCCCTGTCTGTCATTCCAAATCATGGTCATCGCAATTCCGTAACAGGAATTGCCCGGCCTGTCAGTTCACGCCTGATCACGAAGAGCTGAAAACCCGCTATTGGCTTAGTTCCACCAGCCTTTGTGGTCTTTCTTGGGCTGGCGCAGCACGCCGCCGTCCGCGGTCGGTTCAATTTCAAGAAGATAACGATGAACCGGGCTCATCCGGTCATAGAGTTCCTTGGTCAGGTGATCGATCTGCGTCAACTGCTGGGGCAGGTCACGGCGGGTGTAGGTGAGGTGGAGCATCCGGCGGTGGGCATCGTCTTTTTTCAAAGTGCCGCTGTGCCACATTGAGGCGTTGCAAATGATTGCCGAACCCGCAGGTGCGGTCACCATTATTTCGCCCGGATAGGTAGCGCCCAAATCCTTGGGGATTCGCTTCTGGTCTTCCGCCGAAACGGGTTCCGGCTCCCAATCGCCCACGTTCACATAGGGCACATTGATGGGTGCCCACAAATGAGAGCCCGGAACAACCCGCGTTGGCCCGTTGGTCAATGTCATGTCGTCAAACATCAGCATGGCGTTGATTACCCACCAGTCATCTACAAAGCGCTTGGGCACATCGACATGCAAATCCTGCTGGCCATAGCCCTTGTTGGGGTCGCGCAGGTTGGAGCCGTGGACCTTGATCTCGCCCAGCAGATAATGTGCCGCAGCCAGAACTGAAGGAATGTTGAGACAGACGTCAAAGACGGGCGATTTGTTGAAAATGTTGGACAGGCGCCGCGCACCTGGCTCGACATGAACCTCATGGCCGCCCTGGCCCGCTTCGGCAGCGTGGATGCGTTCAAACTCATCGCGGATTTTTTGAACGTCCGATTTAGAAAGGGCATTTTCCACGATAAAATAGCCCTGTTCATCAAGTTGGCGCTTCTGGCCTACGGAAATTGCATCGGATTTCACGCCCAGTTCATGAAGTGCTTGCTTGGTGTACAAAGTAACCTCCCAGTTATTTAGCTTTTTTCAAACACTACTCTTGGCATTCAAATTGGCAATGAAATGTTTGCGCTTGACATTAAAACCAACCGGTTGGTATGTGAAAGATATGAACCAGATTGACACCCATCCAACGCGTGAGCGGATTTTGAACAAGGCGCTTTTTGTGATCCGTGAGCGCGGCTTGGCAGATACCAGCATCATGGATCTTTGTGAGGCGGCAGGGGTGACCAAGGGGGCCTTCTTCCATCATTTCTCCAGCAAGGAGGAACTGGCGATTGAGGCCACGCGTTACTGGACGAAGGTCACAGGCGGTGCCTTTGCCTCAGCCGCCTATCATGAATTCGAGGACCCCTTGGATAGGCTCATTGCCTATATTGATTTTCGCGCCACCCTCATCAGAAACCGCAGCATCCCGGAATTTACCTGCCTTCTGGGAACCATGGCGCAGGAAATCTATGAAACGCAGCCCTTGGTGCGCGAGGCTTGCAACACTGGCATTGATGCTCACGCGGCAACCGTTGCCAAACTGATTGCCGATGCCAAGGCTGTCCATGCCCCGCGAGCGAGTTGGTCAGTGGAAAGCCTGGCGCTGCACACCCAAGCTGTCATCCAAGGCGCCTTCATTTTAGCCAAGGCCAAGAGCGACCCGCAGATCGCCATCGATTCCATTGTGCATTTGCGGCGCTATGTCGAACTTCTGTTTCACCACGCCAAGGAGGACTAAATGCAAAACCCGTTTGTCTGGCACGATTTGATGACACCTGATGTTGCAGCCGCCAAGACATTCTATGGCGCGGTCGTCGGATGGACCTTCACCGAACAGATGCCTGCCTACACTGTTGCCAATGTCGAAGGCGACAAGGGCTTGGGCGGCATCATGGCAACACCGGCGGAACTTGGCAGCATGCACCCTTTCTGGGCTGGCTATGTCTATACGCCCGATGTTGATGCGGCCTGCATCGGAATCAAGAAGCTTGGGGGCGTCATCCGCCGCGAGCCATGGGACATTCCTGACGTGCTGCGCATGGCCGTGGTGGGTGATCCCACAGGCGGCAATTTCAATATTATGCAACCCTTGTCGACAGAAGAACGCAAACTGCCCTCAGTCAACGCGCTTGGCACCGTGGGCTGGAATGAACTTCACGCGGGCGATCTTGACGCTGCCTGGGATTTTTATGCCGCGATGTTCGGATGGACCAAGGGAATGGCCGTGGATATGGGTGCCATGGGCGTCTATCAGGTTTTCCAGATCGATGGCCGCGATGCCGGCGGCATGATGAAGCGGCAAGACCCTTTGCCCAGCCCGATGTGGCTCTACTATTTCAATGTCGATGGCATTGATGCCGCAGCAGCGCGCGTGACCACGGCGGGCGGCAAAATCACGATGGGACCTCATCAAGTGCCGGGCGATCTCTGGATTGTGTCAGGGGTTGATCCGCAAGGCGCCATTTTCAATTTGCTCAGTACCACAAAATAGGAGGCAGACTTGCCCTATACCTTAAATTTCCATCGCGTCTTGAAGGCACCGCCAGCGCGCGTTTACAAGGCCTTCCTTGATCCAGCCGCCATTTGCAAATTTCTGCCGCCTGCGGGCTATACTTGCACCGTGCTAAGTCTTGACGCCAAGGTGGGCGGCACCTTCAAGATGTCATTCACGGAATTCGACTCCGGAGGCCTGCAGCCCTTTGGTGGTAAATACCTTGAATTGGTCCCGGGCGAAAAAATCAGATACGTTGAAAGTTTTGGTGATCCCAATCTCCCAGGAGATATGAACGTTACCATCACGCTTAAAAAAGTTTCCTGCGGCACGGACCTTTCGATCACGCAGGCTGGGGTTCCCGACATCATTCCTGAAGAAATGTGCCATCTCGGCTGGCAAGACAGTTTGAAGCAGCTGGCACAATTTGTGGAAATGGGTTCACCTGTTTCCTGATCGAATTTAACTCCACAAGGATTTTGCCATGAGTGTTCAACATTATTCGGGTGGCTGCCAATGCGGCGCTGTGCGTTACGAAGTGGATGTGGATCTTGATTCCGCGCTCACCTGCAATTGCTCGCGGTGCCAGAAACTTGGATCTGTCTTGTCCTTCACCCAGGGCGAAAAATTTCACCTGTTGAAGGGCGAAGATAATTTGACTGAATACCTCTTTAACACGAACCGCATTCATCATCTCTTCTGCAAGACTTGCGGGATTGAGAGTTTTGCCAAAGGCAATGATGCCAAGGGCACATCTTTTGTGGCCATCAATGCGAATTGCCTCGATGGGGTCAATCCGCGCGAACTCAATTCCAAACATTTTGATGGTCGGGCGAAATAGGAGAGTCCCATGGAAAAGTTAGCAACCGCCTTGTTTTTCGCCAAGGACGCAGAAGCGGCCGCCGCATTTTACGTCAAAACCATTCCGGGTTCGCACCTCGACAGTATCGAGCGCATTGATGCCCCAGGGATTGGTGATGGAAAAGTTGTTGTCGTCAATTGTCACCTTGCCGGGCATCCCTTTGTCATGTTCAACGGCAATCCGGGGATGGCACCCAATGAAAGCTTCTCTCTGACGGTTTATGCAGAGGACCAGA
>JBDSTO010000073.1:0-56760 GCA_039928255.1 Aestuariivirga sp.
AAACCTTGTTGTAACCTATCAAAGAGAATGTTGAGGGGGTGGGCGGCATCAACGGAGAGCCAAAGATCGCCTTGCGTTCCTTGAACGAATTCATGATGACCAAGATAATTGGTGCCAAAGCTAACGCCGTGTAAGCGAGCAACACGACATGAATGGACAATGTGCTCGTGTGTTTGCGTAGATTCATCTTAGAATGAATACCTTTGGATGCGGTGCTGGATGACAAAAAGGTAGACCATCAGGCCAATCAGGATAATCAGAAACATCAGGGTCGCAATCGTTGACCCCATCGACAAATTTCCCAATTGCAATTGATTGCCAAAGAACGTGCGATAGAAAAGCGTACCCATGATGTCTGAAGAAAAATTAGGCCCGGCCAGCGCACCCTTCATTGCATAAATCAAATCAAATGCATTGAAGTTGGCAACGAAGGTCAAAACGGAAATAAGCCCAATTGCTGGGATGATCAGAGGAAGTTTTACCCAGAAGAATGTTTGGAATTGATTGAGCCCATCCACGGTCGCTGCGTCAACCAATTCGTCCGGGATGGCGAGAAGGGCCGTGTAGATCAGAATCATGGGGATGCCTACGAATTGCCAAACTGAAATCAGAGAAACAGTAATGAGGGCCGTCGATTCCTGGCCGAGCCATGGCGCAAACAGTGAGCCGAGACCTACAGTATGCAGCAGCATTTTTGAGATGCCCCAGAGCGGTGACAGGATAAGCTGCCAAGTGAAACCGATGATGACCACCGACAGCATCGTAGGCATGAAAATCAACGTGCGATAGGCTGCGCGGAATTTCAGGCGAGGCAAACTCAGAAGTGCTGCCAGCGCGATTCCGATTGGATTTTGTACGCACATATGAATGAGGAAAAACAAGACATTATTTTTCATCGCATTCCAAAACGAAACAGACCAGGTGCTGTCTGTCAAAAGGGTTTGGAAGTTTCCAAACCCATTGAACGTAGAGCTTCCGTCAGGCTGTTGCAGGTAAAGAGATTCGAAAATGGTCGCTAACAGCGGATAGATCGAAAAGGCCGTATAGACGATTACGGCAGGTGCCAGAAAGAACGCCAGCAGGCGCAAATAGTTGGCGCGCGAAATTCCTACGAGAGCAGTGTCTGATCCATTCGCCATCCCAGCTTCCCCGAAAAAAGGGCCGCCGACAATATCGTCGACGGCCCCTGATCATCATATCATCATTGATGCGGCTTGTACCACTTCTTCAAACCATCTTCGAGCTGAGTGGCAGCTGCTTCTGGCTTCATGGTACCGTTCAGAACCTGTGCAGACACACTCCACATCTCGTTCTCAAGATTCGGCGTGCCCCGTGACAGGATTTGATAAGAGTTGCGGATCGTCGACTTGCATTCGCCGCGCCAGCTTACGAAGGTCTGGGCAACGTCATCATCGATTTTAACCTTGGAGTTGGAAAGCGGGAAGAACCCCGGCAGTGCGTTTGCGAATATGCCAGCAAATTCTTCCGAACCAATCCAATCCAAGAACACTTTGGCGTCGGCTGCATTCGCGCTCTTGGCATTCATTCCGATGCCAATATCGGTGTGATCCGAGATGTAGCAATCTTTCGAGCCTGCTGGAGGAGGGGCCTTGAATGCACCCATGTTGACCTTCTGTCCCCGGAACGTGGAGATGTCCCACGAACCTGCAGCATAGATGGCGCCTTTGCCAAGACCAAACAGGTTCTGGCTGTCTGGGTAGGTTTGGGCTTTATATCCATCGCCCATGTATGGCGACCATTTTGCAAGCTCCGCAAAGGTGTCGACATAAGCCTTGTCCGTCAGCTTGGCTTTACCTTCAATTAGGGCTTTGCGACCTTCTTCACCCTTCCAGTAGTTGGGGCCGATGTTTTGGAAGCCCATGGTGGCTGCTTCCCATTGGTCGTTTGTGCCCAAAACCAAGGGAACATATTTGCCATCTTTCTTGATGGCCTCAAGAGTTGCCATGAACTCTTCTTCAGTTTTTGGTTCGGTGAGCTTCAGTTCAGCAAAGATGTCCTTGTTGTAGATGAAGCCGTGAATGACTGAGCCCATCGGGACGCAGAATGTCGTTTTTCCATCATCTGTCGTCCAAGCGCTCTTGGCCACATTAGAAAAATTCTTCATATTTGGAAGATCGTTCAAGCTGGCCAGGTTGCCTTTGTTGAAGAGGCCCAGCGAAGCGTCGAATGGGCGGCACGTGATGATGTCGCCCGCTGTTCCGCCAGCCAGTTTCGCATTGAGGGCAGCGTCATATTCCTTCGGCGCCGTTGGCGTAAATTCAACGGAGATGTCTGGGTGTTTGGCCATGAAAGCTGGAATGATCTTGTCTTTCCAAATGGCAGCATCGTCGTTGCGCCAGCTTTCGATGGTCAACTTCCCCGCAGAAGCGGCGGTCGCGCAGGCAGTCACCGCAACGGCGGCCAGCAGCAACGTTTTCAAACTTGTTTTCAACATTTCCTTCTCCTGTTTTTTATCATTTATAGCACTTAAGTTTGGGGATGCTTCAGTTGCGCCAGTGCCAGACGCAAATTTCCCTTGGTTTTTTCGAGCAGGATTTGTGCCGATGCAAGATCCGCCGCCCCCGCGCACAATAGAACAGCCGGTTTCACGACAGAGCCAGACCTGTGCAGCGCCTGGGACGCCTCTTCCAGTGGGGCGCCGGATATTTTGGCGATCATTTCTGCAGCACGGTGTTGGAGTTTTGCATTACCGGCCTGTACATTGACCATCATCCCGTCATGGACAGCGCCCAAACGAATATGAACCAGCGTTGAGAGCATATTCAGTGCAGCCTTTTGTGCGGTGCCTGCCCCCATGCGCGTTGATCCGGCGATAACTTCCGGGCCACTATTCAGCACGATCTCGACGTCCCCCGAGGCTCCAAGGGGCGTGTCGGGATTGTTGACCACGGAAATTACAAAGACGCCCTTTGCCTTGGCGGCTTTCGCTGCTGCAACTGTGTATGGCGTTCGACCAGAGGCGGCAATTGCGACCAGAGTGTCAGCGGCATTAAGCTGTTCGGTATCACTCTTTCCTGCTTCCGCGTCATCTTCGGCATCGGCTAGCGTTTCAAATATTGCGGCCCTGCCGCCAGCTATGAGGTAGATGATTTTGTCTTCGGCCACACCAAATGTGGCGGGAAGCTCGCTCCCGTCTTGGACGGCGATCCGGATTGATGTGCCAGCGCCCGCGTAGGCAAGCCTACCACCCATAGCTAACCTCGCAGACAAGGCATTTGCAGCCTTTTCGATCTGCGGAATGGCTGTCTTCACAGCGATGATCGCGCGTTCTTGGCCAGCAATAAGGGCGTTGAGAATTTTAACGCTTCCCCATGTGTCGATGCCGAATGAACTATCAATCGATTGTTCAGTTGCGCGTAAACTCTTATCCATCAATTGACAATACCAAATAAGAACCAATTGTCTACCACAAAATTAACTTCTATATTATTGCGCTTTTACTCACACAATTTCCGGTAAATTAATAAAACACTTTCAATTTGGTATGAGTTTGGTATTGTAGCGGACATGAGTTCGAATGCAAAATATTTTTTGGGAATAGACGGGGGTGGCAGCCGTTGTCGGGCGCGAATTCGAAGCGTTGATGGGGCATTGCTCGCAGAAAGCATTGGCGGCTCGTCCAATATGTATCAAGATTTTGAAGGTGCGTTGCAAACGATAGTTGCCACTGCCGCTGCGGCCGCCTCAAAGGTTGGACTTCAAACCAATGATTTGCATGCTGGCGTGGGTCTTGCTGGCATCGTTTCGGCAGACGGTGCCGACCGCATAGCCGCGGCCCACCTCCCATTCGCTTCTTTGACGGTAGACAATGATGCTTATGCCGCTTGTCTTGGCGCGTTTGGCGGAGGTGATGGCGGCATTGTTATTGCCGGTACGGGATCAATTGGATTCGCCTTGGTCGGTGGTCAGCGTCATGTGGTTGGAGGCTTGGGTTTTGCGTTGGGCGATCATGGTTCTGGTGCGTGGACCGGCCACCATGCCGTGCGCCGCGCGGCCTTGGCAATTGATGGGTTGTTGCAGCCAACACCTTTGATAGAGGCCGTTCTTGCAAGGGTGGGCCGAACCCGTTCTCAGGTGTCTCGCTGGTCAGAACAAGCCACACCTAAAGATTATGGCCAGATGGCACCGCTGGTTTTCGAAGCCGCCACGAAAGGTGATGTGGTTGGGATGACGATTTTAATTGAAGGCGCGCATGCCATTTCAACACTGGCACGAGCGCTGTTGTCGCGTGGGGCGGGGCGTGTCTGCCTGTTGGGCGGTTTGAGCGGTGTTTATCCGCCTTATCTCGATGCAGACGTAATAAGGGCCTTGGTACCACCTCTGGCAGATGCGATGGACGGGGCTATCATGATGGCACGGCGCGCCCAAGGCCTGACGGAGCGCTGGTCATGAGCCATGCCCAAAAGATATTTGTCCCCAGCCGTTTTGAGCTCAGTGGCAGTGCACCCCTTTATGCGCGGCTTAAAAATTTGGTGCAGCAGTCAATCGCATCAGGCGAGTTGAAAGCGGGGGACTTTATCCCTGCTGAACGCAACGTCGCCGAAATGCTTTCGATTTCACGGGTTACAGTTCGTAAAGCTTTCCAGGAATTGGTATCGGAAGGTGTCTTGGTGCAAAAGCGCGGGTCCGGAACGCACGTCAATGGACCAAATCGCAGAATCGAACAGCCACTTTCGAGACTTACCAGCTTTACCCAAGACATGCAGTTGCGTGGCATCAGCACCGATGCGGATTGGTTGAGCCGGGTTTCGGGATTGCCAACACCAGAAGAAGCTTTGAAACTTTCAATATCGCCGAGCGAACTTGTGTCGCGTTTGCATCGCCTTCGTCGTGCCGACGGTATTCCCCTGGCTATTGAAAATGCAGTTATTCCAAACAAATTTTTGCCCGATCCAAAATCTGTCGAAGGTTCGTTGTATGCGGCTTTGGATGCAAAGGGGTTGAAGCCGGTGCGGGCGTTGCAACGCCTTCACGCTTCGGCTTTGAATTCTACTGACGCCAAATTATTGGACCTTCCGACTGGAACTCCTGCTCTCTTCATTGAGAGAATTTCCTATCTGAGTGATGGCAGGGCGGTGGAATACACGCGTTCAAGCTACCGCGGAGACTCCTATGACTTCGTGGCCGAGCTTACTATTGCTCACGAGGCCAAATGATGAGTCATATGGCACGTGAAGCAGCCGAGGCCCCTGAAGCTGTTGCCCGATTTTTGAAGCAAAACCAGTTGGGGCTGATCGAATTTGGCAAGAGAATGCGTGCAGCGCCTCCTCGCGTCATTATTACCTCTGCGCGTGGCAGTTCAGATAACGCTGCTGGCTACTTCAAATATCTGACTGAAATCCTGACGGGGACGCCGTGTTGTTCAATTGGGGCTTCGGTGGTTTCCGTCTATGGTGCCAAACTCCAAGTCGGCGGCGGACTTTGTCTCACCATTTCTCAATCGGGAAAGAGCCCGGACATTGTGGCACTGCAGGATGCGGCACGAATGGCAGGCGCTTTGACCGTGGCACTGGTCAATGTTGAGGGATCACCAGCTGCTGAAAGTGCGGATATGTTTTTCCCCTTGTGCGCCGGTCTTGAGCAAAGCGTGGCGGCTACAAAGTCATTGATCGTTTCCCTGGCCGCTGGTGCGGCCATGGTGGCGCATTGGCTTGATCGATCCGACTTGCTCGATGCGGTTCGGGCCTTGCCTGATGTTTTATTCAAAGCGACAACAATTGAATGGCCTGAAGCGCTGGCTTTGTCAGATGGTGCAGAGTCGCTCTATGTCTTGGGCAGGGGACCTGCCTTTCCCATCGCTGCTGAAACAGCATTGAAGTTAAAGGAGACCTGTTCCATTCACGCTGAATCTTATTCGGTGGCGGAAGTTATGCACGGTCCACTGGAGCTTCTGGGCAAAGGTTTTCCGGTGCTCGTCTATTCCCCCGACGATCAATCGCGCGAAACTACGCACGCTGCCGTGGCGAAGATGCGGGCAACAGGTGCGGAAGTGAGGGTAGTGGGCGCAGGGGGCTTGTCCTATGTACGAACCGGCAACGCCTTGCTTGATCCCATTTCCATGATTCAGACGTCTTACCGATTTGTGGAGGAGACCGCACAGAGGCTTGGTCGTGATCCAGACCGGCCTCGCCTGTTGAAAAAAGTTACGGAGACAGTGTGATGGCATTCGCACTGAAGGCAGCAAGATTGTTTGACGGAACCTCCGTGCACGAAAACATGGCCGTCATCATCGAAGGTATCAGGATCGCCGAGGTTTTACCCGCCGCCAAATTATCCAAGAGCATGAAAATTGAAGACTTGGGCGAGGGGCTGCTAGCCCCTGGTTTCATTGACGTGCAGGTCAATGGTGGGGGCGGCGCATTCATGAATGACAATCCGACACTGGGAACGGTAGCGACGATCGCAGAGTCCCATCGGCGTTTTGGCACCACAGGGCTTTTACCCACGGTGATCACCGATGATCCCAAAATTACGGATTTGGCTGTCGCTGCCGTTCAAGCTGCGGTTGATGGCAATTTTCCGGGAGTTTTGGGCATTCACCTGGAAGGTCCATTTCTCGATCCTTCCCGCAAAGGCGCGCATCCCGCAAGTTTCATTCGCGCCATCACCGATGCCGATGTGAAGCGCATTGTCGGGCTTGAATGTGGTGTGGTGATGATGACGCTCGCGCCCAATAAAGTTGCTGCAGAATTTATTGAAGAACTGTCGCGCCACGGCATTTTGATCAGTCTGGGACATGCGGAAGCCACCGTTCCCGAAGTCCGGCGGGCTCTCGGGGCAGGTGCTCGCGCGTTCACACATATCTATAATGCCATGAGTCAATTGAATGGGCGCGGGCCTGGAATGGTTGGCGTGGGCTTAAGCGATGCAGAGAGTTTTTGTGGCGTGATCGTTGATGGTTTGCATGTTGATGACATAGCCCTGAAAATTCTGTTTGCGACCAAACCTCCTTCTCGCATCATGTTGATTACCGATGCGATGCCGCCTGCCGCCGGAGGACCCGACAGTTTTACGCTTCAAGGCCGGGTCGCGCGTCGCATCGGGAGCAGTCTCGAACTGGAGGATGGCACTTTGGCGGGCTCAATCGTGACAATGGACGAGGCCGTGAGAAGAAGTGTGCAACTCGGTGTGAGGATCGACGATGCCTTGCGCATGGCATCCGCGGTACCCGCAGAATTCCTGAGGAAAAACGATGAGTTGGGTCATATCAAAGTTGGATTTAAAGCGAGTCTCGTTCATTTAACGAATGACCTGCGAGTCAACAAAACCTGGATTGATGGGCTATGAAAAAAATCAAGGTGCTGGTTGTCGGGCTTGGCAACATGGGCATGAGCCATGCGCGCGCCTATCAGGCTATTTCGGAATTTGAAATTGTGGGCCTGTGTAGCCGAGGCATCGAATCCCGACTGGATTTGAAAAAGGAATTTCCAGGAGTTCCTCTCTTCTCGGACTATGCGAGCGCAATCGGCATTTTGAAACCTGATGCCGTTTCCATCAATACATGGCCTGATACTCATGCGGCTTATGCGAAACTGGCATTAAGAGCTGGCTGTCATGTTTTTATTGAAAAACCCCTAGCGGGCACGGTCGAAGAGGCGCGTGAAATTGCGGCACTGGCAAAGGGAGCCAATCTAAAATTGGTGATCGGCTATATTTTGCGTGTACATCCTTCGTGGATCAAATTCGTGGAACTGGGCAAAGGCTTGGGCAAGCCGCTCGTTATGCGGATGAACCTCAATCAACAATCATCAGGCGAGCAATGGCAAGTGCACAAGCACTTGATGAATTCAATTTCCCCTCTTGTTGATTGTGGCGTGCACTATGTTGATGTGATGTGCCAGGTTACGGGTGCCAAACCGGTTAGAGTTCATGCCATGGGTGTTCGATTGACGCCTGAAATCAAAGACACCATGTATAATTATGGCCAACTTCAAGTCACTTTTGATGATGGTTCAATCGGCTGGTATGAGGCCGGTTGGGGACCAATGATGAGCGAGACGGCGTTTTTCGTCAAAGACATGATTGGACCAAAAGGGTCGGTGTCGATCGTCATGGATGAATCCAAGACCTCATCGTCCGATGTTGATAGTCATACAAGAACGAATTCGCTGCGCGTTCATCATGCCAAGCTGAATGATCGAGGCTCTTTTGCAGCGACCGATGATATTCTCCACATGAGCGAAGAGCCTGGCCACCAAGATCTGTGCAATCGTGAGCAGGAAAATTTCCGCGACATTATTTTGCAAGACCGCGATGTGACCGAGCACGTCAATGATGCTATCAACTCGTTGCGAATTGTTTTGGCCGCTGATGAAAGCATTCGAACCGGGCAAGTGGTCGCATTGTAGGGATGAGTGTCGTGTCTTGGCCCAGGAGGCATCTGGTTTTTGAATTCATAAAATGCAGGGAGCTTAGGTTGAGGCGCCGCCCATGCCGGGGGAGAGGATCAGATCGCGTTCCGGAGAATCGGTGGACCCCGTCGCGTCCGACGCCACTTTGCCCAACATGGTCTTAAGCTCCTGGATGTGTTCCTGAATCCGGATGTATCGGACCTGCAATTCTTCAAGATGCTTGGCCAACAAATCGCGGGCAAAGGAACTGATGTTGCCGGTGAGTGAAAGCGATTCCTGATCCTTCAGGAGTTCTCTAATTCTGGCAATTGGCACATCGAAAGCGCGCAATTGCTTGATGAGGCGCAGCCGTTCCAATTCCGGCGTTCGATAGATTCGCATCCTGCCGTGACGCCTGGGCGTCACCAGCTTTGCCCGCTCATAAAATCTTATCGTCTTTGGTTCCAAGCCAGACAAAGCCGCGACTTCGCTGATCAGCATTATGTCCAAGATTTACCCCGCCCCAATTTCTGCATCCCCTAGCCAGCTCAAAAACGTTCCGAGCAGCTACCCCCAACCATCACTAATCAGTGCTCCTGCCACCAGCAATTCCCGGTCGCCGATCATTTCACGACATCTAATCCATACTGTAAATTGTAGTGTGCACAAGTATATAGTTGGGTGATCTGGTGCAAGGTTGAACTTTAACTATCAGTTGGTCCAGTACTAAACCTAGTTTAATTGTTGCAACCTGGTTGAGGGTCTAAATATCTTTTAAATTATTAATATGGAGTATTGTAATACCCTAGGTGTATCGATAACAACTTGATTACAAACACATATTTTGATCAATTAAGTAGTTGTTAACTATAATGGCAGCAAATTGTCCGTGAGGTTGAACCGGGTTGTCCCGAGTTGCCGCGAAATAAAATATCGAAGAACGGAGCTGCCAAATGATCGTTGTGGTCGATGACCGGATGGATGTAGCGGATGCCTACAAGACAACCATTGGTAGAGAAGGTTACGCGACGGTTTGCTTCAACCCGGACGACTTTGTGGCATGGTTCAATTCCACACAGGAAATCGATTTGGCATCCGTGGAAGCTGTCGTTCTGGGCGAATTTGAGCAGCGCGAAAATGTTACGCGCAATGTGAAAAGCAAATCCAATATTCCTGCAATCGCTCTCATCGATTTCAAAGCGCTGGATTCGACCCTGCGCTTGTTCATGGCCGGGGCAGATGATGTGGTCCACAAGCCTGTCCACGCCCGCGAGCTGGTAGCCCGCATTGGCGCCATCGGACGGCGCAATTCAACGCAATTGTCCCAAGCGCTATGGAGCCAGGATGGACTGATTATCTATGGCGGTGGCCGTGACATTGAGCTCAATGGCACCATCATGAAAATTCCGCGCCGCGAACTTCGAATTCTGGAATTTCTTGCAAAGCACAAGGGGCGTCGCGTCTCGCGTTCACAAATCTTCTCCGCGGTCTATGGCGTGCTTGATGAAACGGTCGAAGAATGCGTGGTTGAAAGCCATATCTCGAAGCTGCGCAAGAAGCTCAAGGAAGTTTTGGGTTATGATCCGATCGATACCCAGCGATTCCTTGGCTATCAATTGACGAACCGCCAGAGCGTTGCTGCCTGATGTTGCAATAGGTTCCATTCCCACACAGTTGGGATTGGCATCAATTGTTGGCCGAATCTATAGCGGTGCAAACCCTGATGGATTGATGCAGGAAATTGTGGCCAGGCTGGATCAGCCTGCGCAGGCGGCTGGCGCGTGGCTTGATCTTTCAATCTTGCGGCGATCATTTGGCGATTTCGAAAAAGCCGAAATCTTTCAGAGCGAAGCATTGGGCACATCCCGCATTTTTCGGCAGCCCAGCTCTGCGGAAAAACCGTTACGGCTTCTCGCTTTTAAGACAGCGGGAAATTTCATGAGCAATACGCCGCTCGAATTCATGATCGAAGGCAGTAATGTTGAAGTGATCTCTGTCTACCTCAATGAGGAGACGCAAGAGATTGGTCCCGTTCCGAAACATGATGTTGCATTGCTGGCTATTGGCGAGTCCCCTGACAGCCGGAAGGTTCTGCACCGCTGCAAAGAACTCTTGCAGAACTGGCCCTGTGAGATTCTCAATTTCAATGTGGATACAATTTTGAAGCTTGACCGTGCCTTGCTCTGGCGCTTTCTGGCGGATGCTAAAGCCTTGTATTGTCCATGGACGCAGGAGTTTGTGGGCGCCGACTTGCGGCAGGATCCACATGGCGCAATTTCGCGGCGCATTGAAGGTGAGCAAGTGACCTTTCCCTTGATTGTTCGGCCAGAAGGTGCGCATGCGGGGACCAACACCTTCAAAGTAGACAGCATAGCCAATTTGCCGAACGTGCTTTCCAACATTTTGGATGAACGGTTAAACATCAGCCAGTTTATCGACTACTCATCGACTGATGGCCAATACCGCAAATATCGCATCGCGCTCATCGATGGCGTTGCCTATCCGGCGCACATGGCCATCTCATCAAATTGGATGGTGCATTATCTCAATGCGGGTATGACGGCGTCCGCCCTGAAGCGTGACGAGGAGGCCAAGTGGCTCAATGATTTCCACGAAACTTTTGCTGTTAAACATGAAGCTGCTTTCAGTGAACTTTGCAATATGCTCGAACTGGACTATTTCGCGATTGATTGCGCCGAAACACATGACGGACGCTTGCTGATTTTTGAAATCGACACGGCAATGATCATTCATTGCATGGATGTCGAGCCCGAGTTTGCCTACAAGAAAAGACCCATGCACAAGCTTTTTGCCGCGTTTCAGGCCATGCTGGCATAGAACTCTGATCCAGTCTATTTTCCGGTGCGCGTAAGTTCCGCCACTTCTGCAAAGCAATCCTGATCGCCAACATCATTGCGTGATTGAGTAAGAGCAGCGTAAAGTCGCGGCACAAATGCGACCGATCTGTCGAGTTCCGGGTCCTTGCCGATCTGGTAACCACCCAAGGCGCGCAAATCTTTGGAGTCTTCAAACCGGCTCACCAGGTTGCGAAGATCATTGGAAGTTTTCATTTCATCCTTGGTCAAGGCCCGGTCGATAAGTCGGGAAACCGAGTCAAGAATGTCGATGGCTGGGTAGCGGCCACTTGCGGCGATTTGGCGACTGAGAACAATATGCCCATCAAGCGTGCCGCGTATGGCGTCGGCAACGGGCTCGTTGTGATTGTCGCCTTCAACGAGCACGGAATATATGCCGGTGATGGTGCCTTTGTGCGCACCGGGGCCAGAACGTTCAAGCAGTTTGGGCAAATCGCTGAACACACTCGGTGGGAAACCGCGCGACACCGGAGGTTCTCCGCCCGCCAGCGCCAACTCGCGCAAAGCTTGTGCATAACGGGTAACCGAATCCATTAGCAGCAATACGTTCTGGCCCTGGTCGCGATAATATTCTGCCAATGACGTGGCCAGCAATGCAGCCCGTTTCCTCAAGCTCGCAGTTTCATCGCCCGTTGCAATTACCACCACAGACTTTTCCAGGGCAGGGCCCAAAACATGTTGGACAAAATCTGTCACTTCGCGGCCACGCTCTCCAACCAGCGCCACGATTACGCAATCAAAACTTGACGTGCGAGCCAGCAAACCCATCAGCGTGGATTTGCCAACGCCTGAGCCCGCAAAAATGCCCATACGCTGGCCAATGCAAAGCGGCGTAAAAATATCAATGGTGCGGATGCCGGTTTTTAGCCTTTGAGCGATCGGTCGGCGTTTTGCTGCCGCGGGTGGTGGGCCCTGAAAGCCAATCGCCTGGTTTCCGCGCGGCAGTGGACCCTTGCTATCCAATGGTTCACCCAGTGCTGAAACAAGTCGGCCTTTCCACTTTTCTGTCGGATATACCAGAGAGGAGCCCAACGGCTTTGCAATATCGCCCAGATGAATCTTGCCACTGGACTTTACGGGCTTTGCAATAATTTGGTCCCGGTCAATGAACACAACTTCGCCCAGGCAGTTGCCATCCTTGCCGTCAATTGTAACAAAGCTCTCCAAGCTCACATTTTTGGACAATCCGGAGATAATTAGACCTTTAGGCCCCATCGCAACAAGACGCCCGCGAATGGTGGCCATGCTGCCAGGCTGGCGTAGCCGATCAGCGAAATCTTCGAGTTCAGCGACGTCCATGACAGCACCTCTCGCGAAAATTTAAATTTCTGGAGCGAGTTTTCAGTTGTGTGATCCGAGAATGTCGATAGCGGATTTTTGGGCGTCGCCCGCTTTGTCGCTCAAGTTGCTGGCGGCCTCGAAGGCACGGGTAATTTCGATCAGCGTGGTCATTGAGGTTGCGGGATTCACATTTGATTCTTCGTAGTAGCCTTGCAACACGCCATTCTCGTTGAAGTTGGTGAGTGGCACGGCCTCGCTTTTGGGAATGAAGCCACTGGGGCCTGTGCGCTGGAAGTCGCCATTCAAATCGATGTCAAACAGGCCTACTTGGCTCAGCTTCTGACCACCTTGCACAATAGCACCGTTGGCCCCAATGCTTAAATCAGAATTCCTCGGATCGACCTGTATTGCGCCACCACCGCTATCCAACAGGGGATCGCCAGCCGCATTCAGTAGGTGGCCATCGGTTGACAGGCTAAGCCTGCCGTCACGAGAGTAGTAGGTGCCCGCCGGTGATTGAAAAGCCAGATAGCCATTGCCTTTGACGGCAATGTCGAGCGGGTTCTTGGTCTGCATCAAACCGCCTGAAGCTTCGCTTACATAGTCCTTGCTGGCTGATGCAAACGCCGTAGGCGTGGAACCTGCCTGCGAGAGCACGGATTTGAAATCGACAATCTGGGCGCGGTAACCTGCAGTTCGCGCATTGGCGATGTTTTGTGCCAACGCCGCCATGCGCTTGTCGAGAGCGAGTTGGCCTGAAAGGGCAACGTATGTTGAAGTTTCCATTATGAGCCAAACCGCTTGATGGATTGAAGGGCAAGAAGTGTATTGATATCCACACCCGTTGAACCCGACGTGAACAGTGACGCCACTGACGCTGGTGCCGAAGTGTTGGAGTCTGGGTTCTGCATGTCATACATGCTGAGGAAACGAGTGATGAATGAGTCGAGTTTCTTCGGGTCCTTCATGTCGGCAAGATTGAACTTGTCTCCAATCACCTTTGCCTGTTTGTCGATGTCGACAGACGACATGGCAGCAGGCAGACCCAACGTGGTCCGTACTACCTGGTAGAGGGCTGCGTTACCCAGAATGCCATAGATGCTGGATACGTTGCCGATCTTTGCCTTGAAATTCAGGGCCAAACGCAGTCCGTCACTTTGCTTGCCCGCCTGTTCTTCAAGCAGGCTTTCGGTGTATTTGTCGATGGTGCCTTGAGTGGCCGCGTCTGTGGTGGTGGTGCTGGCGCCGTTGGCTGCGAAATTGAAGGTGCTCACGAAATCACGAAACCGCGTATCCGAGAGCTTCATGGCAAATGAATTTGAGTCTGCCACACCTTCGTTCAAGGCCTTCTTGATGAAGGCCTTGGCATAGGTCATGTCTTTCAGGCCATAGGCCTGCATGGCGAAATTGAAAATGCGCGGATTTGCTACGAACTGATCAACGGTTGTGATCTTCCCGATGTTGGCTTTGTAATAGGCAATCTCGCGCGCCGTCGCAGGCTGGTTTGCAATGGATTGCAAAGTGCGGGCCTGGTTAGCTGTCATGGTTTTATACGATGTTACCAATCCGGTCATAGCTGGGGATATTGGAGGTGCGACCTTGTGGCAGCCTGACCCAACCTGAAAGCTTCACGCAAGTTCAGCTGCGTAGGATTTGAGGTGAGGAGTTCCCATGACATTTATACTCGGCCTGGTTATTGTTACGGTCTGCCTGCTTGGAAGTTTTGTCATGATGGGCGGGCACATGGCCGTGCTTTGGCAACCTTATGAATATATCATCATTCTGGGCTCCGCGATTGGGACGTTCTTTGTTGCCAACCCGATAAAAATCGTAAAAGACGCAGGCAAAGCCATTATGGAGGCCATCAAGGAGGCCGTTCCAAAGCCTAGCGACTATCTCGACATTCTGGCATTGCTCTTTGTGTTGTTGCGCGAAATGCGCGCCAAAACAAAATCGGAAATGGAAGCCCATGTTGACCAGCCCAACGAATCTGAAATTTTCAAGGCCTATCCAAGCGTTCTCAAAAATCATGATCTGACCACCTTCATCTGTGATTATTGCCGACTTGTGCTGATAGGTACGGCGCGCCCCCACGAAATTGAGTCCCTGATGGAAGAAGAAATTGCCACCATCATGCGCGACAAGCTGAAGGTCTATATGGCCGTGACTGCCATCGCCGAAGCATTGCCGGCATTGGGCATTGTCGCTGCCGTTCTCGGCGTCATCAAAGCCATGGGCGCTCTTGATCAGCCACCAGAAGTCCTGGGCCATCTCATCGGTTCTGCACTGGTGGGTACATTTGCGGGCATCTTGTTTTCCTACGGCTTGTTTGGCCCTTTGGCCGCCAAGATCAAAACAGTCCGCGAAAAGAAGGCCCGTATCTATGTCATCGTGAAGCAGACCATCATTGCCTATATGAATGGCAGCATGCCGCAGGTCGCCGTTGAACATGGCCGCAAAGCGGTCTCTGCCTATGAAAGGCCGACTGTTGGCGAGTTGGAACAGGCCACACTCGACGCAACCGCAAAGAAGGCTGCGTGATTGTCGCGGACATGAGCCATGGGAAACCCTGAACGCCTTACAATTGCGATGTTGCAGCAAAAGCTGCCAAAGCCCGGTGTCGAAGCTTCCTCCTTCGAGGACTTCTTCAAGATGGTTGCCCAATTGATGGCTGTGGAACTGCAACTCTATAACTCGGTTCCTGTGAAATGCACGATCATCGGCGAAAAACTGAAGCCGCTGCCAGTGGTTGAAGAAGCCAAGAATGTTTTCGCTTTTGTTTCGGGTGAAGGAAAGCTTCGCGTCTGGTATGACGCTGACAGGAGCTTTGATAATCTTCTGTGTGAACTTTGTCTCGGTGGTTCGGGTGTTCCTGAGCATCAGGAAGATGGTGTCCGCCCTCCGTCAAACTTCGAGCGCCGTTTCAGGTCCAATGTGTTGCGCAAGCTCATGGCATCGGTGCCGTTGGCTGCAAAGCGCTCCAACAACGTTGATTTGGAAGTTGCAATTGACACTGACGAGGACTCAGGCGCACCCCCCGAAAAGTTGGCGGGCAAGACTTCTGTAGAAGTTACGGTTCAGGTCAACGCATTCTCCTTCACATCGGAGATCACACTGACATTCCTGGAAAGTGAACTGGTCAAATGCCTCGGTGGCAATGCGCGGATGGCGAGCGCCAAAGAGGTGACCGCTGCGCAGGCTCTTAGTGATTGCCGTTTTGCCGTGGAGGCCTATTTGAAGCCCCGGCAGATAACTCTCGACCAGATTGTAAACTTGGAAATCGGGCAGGTGATTCCGCTGTCGGTTGGGATCGCAGAGCCAGTCATGCTTTCATGTGAAAACAAGCCAGTGTTCCAGGCCACAATCAGTTTGAATGGTGATCAGGTGCAACTTTCGCTCTTGTCAGAA
This sequence comes from Aestuariivirga sp., assembly GCA_039928255.1. Taxonomy (GTDB): domain Bacteria; phylum Pseudomonadota; class Alphaproteobacteria; order Rhizobiales; family Aestuariivirgaceae; genus Aestuariivirga. Next base: position 15,917 of record JBDSTO010000073.1, read on the forward strand.
ATTCTTGAGAGCCGTCGCAAGACGGATGTTGCCGCTTAGTATGTTTGGGGAAATGAATAGATGATCAACGAAACACTTGACACATTGACCGCACAAGGGCCGGGCCGCGCGGAAAACTCATTGACGGCATCCTTTGCACGGGTGCCCGTCACATTGCAGGTTATGCTGGGTTCCACCCACTTGCCGCTCTCACAACTTCTCGGTCTTCAGGCAGGATCAATGATTTCGCTCGACCAGAAATTGGGCGAGCCAGTTTCGGTGATCGTCAATGGCTGCAAAGTGGCCAGTGGCCAGTTGTTTGTGATGGATGACCAAGCCGAAAGACTGGGCGTTAAAATCACTGAGATATTCAGCGCCAAAGACGCGATTTGAGGGCTGGATATAGATGGAACGCATGGTCGTATCTTTGGCAGGACCTTTGACCTTCGGGGGAGGCGATCATCGCACAAAAAGCGAGAAAGTCGCCATTCTGCTGGCGTCGCTGGACAAGGCAGTTGCGATTGAACTTCTCAAGCGGTTCGATCCTGAAGATGTAAAGCAAATTGTCCAATCTTCCGGTCGGCTGGGCTCCCTAAACTCACGCGATGTTGATCCGCTGATCGACGAGTTCACAACGGAATTTGCCGAGGCGCTTGGCATTTCGGCGGGCTCGCGCGAGATTGTTTCGCTGCTGGAGCAGGCCTTCACTTCAAAAGAAGTCGCCTCAATCATGGGGCAGGAAGAAGCTTCCGCCGAAGACGCGGTTTGGCCCAAGTTCAAACTTGGAGCCGAAAAATCCATGGTTCCCTATCTTCTGGACGAACATGAACAGACCGCCGCGGTAGTTCTCTCTAAGCTCACATCGGAGCTTGCCGCGCGATGCATTGCCATTCTGCCGCGCGGAAGTGCGACCCGTATTGTTTCACGCATGCTGGGTATGGGTGAAGTGAGCCCGGCGGCCTTGCGCGATCTTGAAGATGCCTTGCGCGAGGATTTCTTCGGCAAATCGACTGCACCAGACAGTAGTGTCCGCGTTGATCGAATGGCCGCCGTGGTCAACAGGCTGGAGCGCGAACAATCGACGCAAATTCTCGAAGATGTTGAGAAATTGAAGCCCGAAGAAGTGAAGTCGCTGCGCAAGCTTATCTTCATGTTCGAAGATATTGAGCAATTGAGCCAGCCAAACCGGTTGAAACTATTCGACCGGGTGCCGACCGAATTGGTTATTCCCGCACTCTATGCCACCGAGGCCTCATTCCGTGAATCCGTGTTGTCGTCACTGGGTGCCCGGGCGCGGCGTATGGTTGAGTCTGAACTTCAGGGCGATATCTCTGCCCCGCATAAGGATACCGCCCTGGCCCGGCGCAAGATCGCCGACATCGCCATCCAAATGTCTCGTGGTGGCGACATCCAGATTCCGGAAAAGACCGATCAACCCGCAGATGCCAAGGTTGACGGTTGAGCGAGGACAATGACAAGGAAAGTAAAACAGAGAAAGCCTCCGAACGGCGAATCTCTGATGCCCTTGAAAAAGGCAACACGCCTTTCTCTCGAGAGGCGGTAACGCTAGGTTCTGTTCTCGGCATCATGTTTGCATTGTCGCTGTCAGGCACTACTGCCGGGCGGACACTGGCTTCGTCTCTCTTTCTAACCTTCGACCATGTCGGCGATACTTGGCTCGAAAACGGCAATGACTTCGGAGCAAAGCTGCGCCTGGTTTTCATGGCGAGTTTCGCGGCTATCCTGCCGATCTGGACGATTGTTGCGGCGGGAGGCATTCTGAGCTCGCTCGGGCAAAATGTGCCCAGTGCTTCGCTAGAACGCTTGCGCCCCAAGTTCGAGCGCCTCTCTCCGGCGACGAATGCTAAGCGCATTTTCGGCAAGGAAGCGTTGGTTGAATTTGCCAAGTCCCTCTTTAAATTGGCCGCAGTTGGCTTTGTCATCTACCGCGCGTTGAAAGTGAACTTGCTCGGCGGCACGTTTTCGGTGGCCCAGAACGCCAATCATTTGCCTGAACTTATTCTCGACGTGGTCAAATCCATATTAGCGCCTATCTGCATGCTCGCCTTTGTATTGGCACTTGCCGATATCATCATGACGCGGATGAAGTGGAACAATGATCTCAAGATGACCCGCCAAGAGGTCAAGGACGAGTTCAAGCAATCGGAAGGTGATCCTCAGCTCAAAGAGCGCATCAAGACGCTGGGCCGCCAGCGCGCGCGCAACCGCATGATGTCGGAATTGCCCAAGGCCACGGTCGTGGTCGTGAACCCCACCCATTATGCTGTCGCCCTGCGCTATGTTCCGTCTGAGGGCGGGGCGCCCATGGTGATTGCCAAGGGTCTGGACCATTTGGCATTGAAGATCAGGCATTTCTGTGAAGCGGAAGACATTCCGGTCATTGAAAACAAGGAACTGGCGCGCGGCCTCCACGCGGGTTGCGAAGTTGGTTCGATGATCCCCGTCGAATTCTATCGCGCCGTGGCTGAGATCATCCATTATATCGAAGTGAGAAAGCGTCTGGCGGCACGGCGACCGGCATAAGCTTCAAGCAAGTTCATTCCTTTAAGATGGATCCACTGAAGTGAGGTCCGTTGTGAGCATTTTTTCGTTATTGTCTCAGCATGTTGATTATTTGAGCCAGCGTTATGCCGTCGCTGCGAAGAATGTTGCAAATGTCGACACACCCGGATTCAAGGCCCAGAAAATTGCCGAATTTCAACAAACGTTGAGTTCGGTTGGCAGTTTTCAACTGGCAAGCAGCACCGGCCAGGACCTTGCCGCTGGCCAGGCAGGCAACGCCGTCTATGACGTCTCAGCCCAGAAAAATTCCGAAGTCAAAGACAGCGGCAATGACGTGAATATGGACAAGGAAATGGCCGAAGTGGGTGAAACCTCACGACTCTTTGCCGTGGACATGAATCTGGAAAAGACCTTCCAGCGCATGTTCATGGCCAGCTTGAAAGGTTAATTGAATGGATCCGATCAGTGCTGCGGCAACAACCGCATTCTCCGGCCTTAGTGCGCAAAGCATACGGATGAAGGTGATTGCCGAAAACATTGCGAATGCTCAATCCACCGGAAAGACTCCGGGTGCTGACCCATATCGTCGCAAACTGGTGTCATTCGCCAATGTCCTGGACGAAACTCAAAATGCTGCAATGGTGCAGGTCGATCAGTCAGGCGTGGACAAGTCAGCGTTCAAGGTTGAGCACATTCCAGGCCATCCAGCCGCCGATGCGCAAGGCAACGTGAAGCTTCCGAATGTCGATATGATTGTCGAAATGGCTGACATGAAAGAGGCGCTCCATTCTTATGACGCAAACCTGCAAGTTATCCGCCAGGGGCGCGAAATGATGTCAGGTCTCGTTGACCTGCTGAGGAGCAACGGATGATTGAGCTTGTTGGTGGGGTTGCCAGGGCTTCTGCAACGCAGGCAGCCAGTGCTGCCGGAAGTGCCCAAGGCCCTCTTGAGGCCGCCAAAGGTTTTGCTACGCATCTCGCCGAAACAATTCAAGCGGGTGAACAAGCCGCTGTTGGCGGTGTTAATGGCACCATGCCGATGAATGAAGTTGTCCAGAAGGTCATGGAATCGGAACGGGCGCTTACGACATTGATTTCGGTTCGTGACAAGGCGGTGAGTTCAATCCTTGAACTGACGCGCATGCAAGTGTGAGGGTAAAATGAGAGTTCTTTCAATCGCCGCAACTGGCATGAGTGCGCAACAGACCAATGTTGAAGTCATTGCCAATAATATTGCCAACGCCAACACCACGGGTTTCAAACGTTCGCGGGCTGAATTCACGGATTTGCTTTACCAGATGGAAAAGAATTCATCTGTTCCATCTGCCAATGACCAGAACCTCATTCCAGAAGGTGCTCAACTTGGCCTGGGTGTCAGGTTATCTTCAATTCGTAGCATCAATATTCAAGGTGCCATGGCCAATACGGGCAACCAGTTTGATCTTGCCATCAATGGTGCTGGCTGGTTTCAGGTTAAGGGAGCGGCCGGGCAAACGATCTATACGCGTGCAGGCAGCCTCAATACCGATGCCAACGGCCAGTTGGTGACCGCCAACGGCTTGCCAGTTGAGCCCGCAATTACAATTCCGCCTGACACATTGTCGGTCACCGTCAACAAGTCTGGGCAGGTTTTCGCCAAGGTTGCCGGAAGCACGACCGACACCAACATCGGTCAAATGACCCTCGCCAATTTCGCCAATCCCGCAGGTTTGAAAGCCTTGGGTGATAATATGTTTGAGGCGACAGATGCATCGGGTGCGGCCACGGTTGGTAATCCTGGTGACACGGCATTTGGCGTTGTGGAGCAGGGATATCTCGAACAATCAAACGTTGATCCGGTGCAGGAAATTACCGACCTCATCTCGGCGCAGCGCGTTTATGAATTGAACTCCAAGGTCATTCAAGCCGCCGACGACATGTCGAGTGTCATCACCAAAGGCTTGCGCTGAATGAAAAAATGGGCCGCCATGTTCTGCGCTGCCACCATCGGCCTTTTCGGCTGTGGTGTGGCTTGTGCGGACACTATGGCGCTTCCCGTTCCTGCCCGAACAATCTTCCCCGGCCAGCAGATTCAAGATGCAGATTTTACGCAAAAAGATTTTGAAGTATCCGATATCGCCAAACTAAATTTCGTCGTCAGCCTCGATCAAATGCAGGACAAGGAGGCGACCAAGGTTTTGCCCGTAGGCAAGGCCATTCCCTTGGCTGCGCTGGTCAAGGCCAATGACGTGCGCAAGGGCAAGGAAGCAATTGCACATTTTATTGCCGAAGGCATCGACATTCAGGGTGTTCTTTCACCCCTTAAGGATGGGGTGGCGGGCCAAATTGTGCCTTGCCGCAATCCGTCCAGTGGCCTCACTGTAGATGCACTCGTGATGGCTGACGGCAGCCTCAGCGTTTCTCAAAAATGATTTCCCGTGTGTTCATCGCCTTGCTGCTCTTTCTGATGGCGGACGTCAGCGCCATGGCGCGCAGCCGCATCAAGGACATTACGTCCGTGCAGGGCATCCGCGACAACCAGCTCGTGGGCTATGGTCTGGTGATTGGCCTTGCGGGCACTGGCGATGGTTTAAAGAATTCGCCGTTCACTGAAATTTCAATGCAATCAATGTTGCAGAAGCTCGGCGTGAAGCTTGAGCCCGGTTCCATTGGTTCAAAGAACGTGGCAGCTGTCGTAGTTACGGCAACTTTGCCGCCCTTTGTTGCCGAAGGCAGTCGCATCGATGTGAGTGTTTCCTCACTGGGTGACGCGGCATCACTGAAAGGTGGCGTGCTTGTGATGACGCCGCTTTTGGCCGCAGACGGATCACCCTATGCCGTGGCACAAGGCGCTGTTGCGGCTGGAGGTTTTCAAGCTGCGGGGCAGGCCACCACGGTGACGCAAGGTGTGCCGACCACGGGGCGCATTCCCAACGGTGCCATTGTCGAGAAGAACAATACGGCTGAGATCAACAAGGTCGATGACTTTGCCTTGCAACTCGTCAATCCGGATTTCAAGACTGCCGCCGTCATTGCCAAGGCCATCAATGTATTTGCCGTGAAACATTATGGTGGTCCAATTGCCCAAGCCCATGATTTCAGGACGATTGATGTAAAGCGGCCGCCTGCTGTCACGGCCTCCAATCTGTTTGCGGAAATTGGTGAGCTTCTTGTGGAGCCAGAGACCGCTGCAAGAATTGTTATTGATGAAAAAAACGGAACCATTGTGATGGGCGATGATGTGCGACTGTCCCCTGTAGCAATTTCGCATGGCAACATCGTGATCAAGGTCACGGAGCAGCCAATTGTGGTTCAGCCACTGCCTTTGTCTAATGGTGTGACGGCCATACAGCCACAGACGGATATTTCTGTTGCTGAAACCGGCGGAAACCTTGCTGTGCTGCGTGGCCCTACACTCGAGACGCTTGTTGCAGGTCTCAACCGCATGGGTTTGAAACCCAATGACATGATTTCGATTCTGCAGACGATCAAGGCGGCCGGCGCACTTCAGGCCGACCTCATCATACAATAGATGGTTGAAACGCGGGCCATGGACAGGACAACGACCAAAGTTGCATTAGGTTTTATGATGACGGTCAGTCTTATGTTGATCCAAGCGACGCTGACTGCGGCACACTCTGAATCGAGCAATCAAACCCCGGCGCTGGCCCAAGATTACTGTGCGTCCTTTGTGAAAGAGGCGGAAAACGCCCGCGAAAGCCGCCAAAAGGTGGAGCTTGATGCCCTCAATGAAACTCTCGACAAGAAGCTTGCCCAAATCAATGAGAAGACCGCCCAACTTGAAAATTGGGTAAGCCAGCGCGAGGCCATTATGGCCCAGGCAACAACTTCGGTCTTGAAGATTTACGATTCAATGGATCCCCTTGTCGCTTCGCAGGAAATTGCGAAGCTTGATCTGGTTGCTGCCTCGTCCATCTTGCGGAAGATGAAGCCGAAGAAGGCCAGTGACATTTTGAAGGAAATGCCGCCCACTACTGCGGCGCGGATCATTGCCGTCATCAGTTCAGAAGCTAATCTCGTTCAGAGTGGTACACCGTGAAACTCAATCTTGTCATTTGCCATGCGTTGATTTGTGCCAGCCTTTGCGGGTGCAGTGCTTATACGGAAAAGTTGGTGGAGGGGCCTGACCTTTCGCCAGTTGGAAGTGGCTTGAGCCCATCGCAGCGGGGTGAAGTGACCAGCAGCTATGTGGAAGCTGCCTCAGCCAAGCAGGATTGGGTGGGTGGTCCTGCCGACTATTTCCGGGATTCGCGCGCGCGGCACACCGGTGATCTCATCAGCGTGCGCATCAGCATCAATGACAATGCCAATTTCAACAGCACGTCGGATCGTTCACGCAAGTCCAGCGCCAATGGAACGGCGAGCTTTGATCTTGGGATCGGCCCCTTGGTCGGCAAAGGAAATGGCACGGGTGCTGCCAAAAATGATTCGGCTTCGAGCGGGCAGGGCACTGTTACGCGATCTGAAAAATTGAACCTTTCACTTACTGTTGTGGTCCGCGATGTCTATCCCAATGGCACAATGTTTGTAGAAGGGTCCCAGGAAGTTCTGGTAAATCTTGAAAAGCGCGTGGTCCATGTGTCGGGTATTGTTGATCCACGCTTCATTAATTCGGACAACAGTGTGGATTATAGCAAGATTGCTGAAGCCCGCATTTCCTATGGCGGCTCGGGCAAAGTGAGCGAAGCGCAGAAGCCGCGTTGGGGCGTGCAACTTTGGGACAAGTTTAGCCCTTTCTAATCACCCTCATGGCTGATCAGGAGAAATCAAAGTCCGGGGCAATGCAATTGGTGCTGGGCTTGGCCATTGTTACAGTCGTCGGACTGGGGGCGGGCTTTGGCTTGTCCACGATGTTCCCCAAGCCAGATGCAGTTGCGGCTGCTTCGGCCAATTCTGCTACAAAGCCCGCGGCTGATGGCCATGGCAAGGCTGAAGTTCATGGCACGGGCAAAGATGCAGCCAAGGTCGAACCTCCGCCTGAAACCGTGGCTGCCGCTGCGGCGGACTTCAATCCAGCGGACCTCAAGGATGTGGTTCTCACCCCCTTTGCTCCTATCACCGCCAACATTGCCGTGCCGGATACGGTGTGGTTGAGGCTGGAAGGCAGCATGGCCGTGAAGGCCAAAGATGGAATCAAGCCCTCTGAGGTGGTGCAATTGGCGTCCAACAAAATGGTTGCCTATGTGAAGACGCTAAAGCTCACCGATATACAGGGGCCTGTCGGCTTTCTGGCCTTAAACAGCGACCTCAATGAAATCGCGCGCAATGCAACTGATGGTCAGGCCCGCTCTGTCCTCATATCCGGATTTATCGTCGAATGAAGAAGATCACCCTGGCCATGGCCCTATTGGCATTGGGGGCTTTCCCGGCTCTGGCGCAGACGGCACCCAGTGTGGGTCAGACTGCGAATGACCTGTTGCCGAATATTGATCTCTCCACCTCCTCGAAGATGATTCAATATGTAATCCTCATCACGGCCTTGTCTCTGGCGCCGAGCCTTGTCGTGATGACCACCAGCTTCACCCGTATCATTGTCGCGCTGTCATTCCTGCGCAGCGGCCTTGGCATGCAGACGACGCCTGCGAATATTGTTATTGTGTCGCTTGCCCTTATCTTGACGGGCTATGTCATGGCACCGACGATCGATCAGGCATGGACCAATGGCATTAAGCCCTTTAGCGACGGACAAATCACGCAGGTTGAAGCAATCCAGAAGACGGCAGAGCCGTTCCGCGTTTTCATGCAGCATAATGTGCGGGAAAAGGAATTGGCATTGTTTCAGGGATTGGCCGATCAAGCCGAATTTGGCCCACAAGCCTCAGTTGACGATTTTCGAATTCTGGTTCCAGCCTTCATGGTGTCTGAACTGCGGCGCGGTTTTGAAATCGGCTTTTTGATCATTCTACCATTTCTCATTATCGACATTGCGGTCGCCACGATCACCATGTCGATGGGCATGATGATGTTGCCGCCCACAGTATTGTCGCTGCCTTTCAAGGTGATGTTCTTTGTCTTGATCGACGGGTGGAGCCTTTTGGTTGGCAATCTTGTCAGGTCATTCCACTAGAAATTAAGCCCTTGTTAACCCTGCCATAAATGCAGGCACGAACTAACTCTACATTAACAGTTGCCAGCTATCGTCTGTTTCATAGCAGATCGTGGAATGATCCACGCGGCAATTTGTGCCTTTCAGCTATTCCGGTTTTGGCCCGGCATGTTCCCCTCAAAAAAAGCAAAATCAACAAGTCTTTATTTGGAGCATAGCCATGTCTAGCATTCTTACCAACACCGCTGCCCTTACCGCTCTTTCGTCTTTGAACAAGACCCAGTCAGATCTTCAAATGACGCAGAACCGCATTTCGACGGGCTTGCGTGTTTCATCTGCCTCCGACAACGCAGCTTATTGGTCAATCGCCACGACCATGCGCTCGGACAACAGCTCACTCTCGACCGTAAAGGATTCCTTGGGCCTTGGCGCATCGACTGCCAACGTTGCTTATACGGGAACCAACGCGGCCATTGACCTTGCCACCCAGATCAAGAACAAGCTGGTAACCGCTCTGCAGCCTGGCGTTGATCGTGCCAAGATCCAGGCAGACATTACGCAGTTGCAGAAGCAATTGAAGAGCACTGCTGATTCAAGCACGATCGCCGGTCAGAACCTGCTGTCCGTTGATTCGAGTGCCGCCAACTACAACGCCACTGCTTCGACGATGGCTTCCTACACGCGCTCTGGCGGTGTAATCAGCACGGGCACAATCGACATCAGCGTCACAACCTCGAAGCTTTATGACTCCGCTGACCAGAGCGGCTTGCTCGACAAGGTTGGCACCAGCGGTTCGTCGGTTGACAATCTCGACATCTCGGCCCTCACCGACAGTGCTGCTGACGCAGTAAAGTTGAAGGCGATGATTGCCGATGTCGACACGTCGATCTCGGGCATGACGACTTCAGCATCGAACCTGGGTGCTGCCCAGACCCGCATGAAGAACCAGTCAACGTTTATCGATGCTTTGTCGAATGCCATCACAAGCGGCATCGGCACTTTGGTTGACGCTGACATGACCGAAGAATCAACCAAGCTCTCTGCTCTGCAGGTTCAGCAACAGTTGGGCACACAGGCTCTGAGCATTGCCAACCAGAGCTCGCAGTCGATCCTGTCGCTTTTCCGCTAATAAAATAGCGTCAAACTGACATCCACGGGTTAGAGCGTGCCGTCCTCGGACGGCCGCTTAACTCGCGGTTAACCAATATCGAAGTATTCCGGTCTCATGACGAAGGTGGAGAAATCCACTTGGCATGAGGCCTTTTCGTCATTCCGGATGATCCGGCATGTTCCTGTAGCTCAACTTACTCTTGCAAGGACATCGGGATGACAAGCATCAATACAAACCGCGCAGCCATGACGGCGCTCGCCAGCTTGAACGCAACCAACATGAAACTGGATGCAGCGCAGCAGCGTATCTCCACTGGTCTTCGGGTCAGTTCTGCACAGGACAATGCTGCATACTGGTCGATCGCGACCACCATGAAGTCTGACAATTCATCACTTTCAACGGTCAAGGATGCTCTGGGTCTCGGAGCTGCGACCGTCGACGTGACATACACTGCCCTCAACAGTACCATTACTGTTGCACAACAGATCAAAGACAAGCTGGTCGCAGCTCTTCAGCCGGGCGTTGATCGCTCAAAGATCCAATCTGATATCAAGAGCCTCCAAGACCAACTCAAGTCAACTGCTGATTCGGCAAATTTCTCCGGCTCGAACTGGCTGTCGGAAGATTCTTCTGATCCAAGCTACAATGCCACCAAGTCCATCGTGTCGTCTTTCCAAAGAGACTCCACCGGCATCTCGATTCAGACAATTACTTTTGATGGAACGACCAGCAAGCTTTTCGATCCTTCGAATCAATCAGGTATTCTCGACAAGACCTCGACAACGACGAACGGCAACGTGGTTTACTCCGTTTCGACCCTCGACATCTCCACAATGACTGACTCACCCGCCAATACCGCAGACCTGACTGAAATGATCAAAACGGTGGATGCTGCAATCGGTTCGATGACCAGTTCTGCCGCCGGTCTTGGCGCGATGAAAACACGAATCGATTCACAGAGCAGCTTCATCTCATCGCTTATGGACGCGATTACGCGCGGTGTCGGTACTTTGGTTGACGCAGACATGAGCGAAGAATCAACCAAGCTCCAAGCTCTGCAAGTGCAGCAGCAATTGGGCACCCAAGCTCTAAGCATCGCCAATCAGAGCAGCCAGAGCATCTTGTCACTGTTCAAATAAGCCGCACTGAGCAGTTGAAGAACGAGTTGCACTAGGCTCTGAGCGAAACGGTAAGTTTGAAGATGCAGTTTCTGGTTTACGCTTTAAATGCGGCAAAAAACATCGGCGTAAAACGCGGTGTTTCCTTGCTGGTCGCTATGGCCGTTTTCGTCGGCATGCTGACCTTGAGCACAGTCTATTTCAACAAGCCGGTCAGGGACGTCCTTTATTCGGGACTGGGTCCGGAAGACGTCAACCAGATTGGTCTCGTCCTTGCGGAAAGCGGCATTGCGTTTGACGTGAACGAGGCGGGGACTTCGGTTCTCGTCGACTACGGCAAGACTGCGCAGGCCCGCATGATTTTGGCCGAGAAAGGGCTGCCCAAAAGCGACAAGGCCGGATATCAGCTTTTTGACCAGATGGGTTCGCTGGGCCTCACGTCATTCATGCAACAGGTTACAAGGGTGAGAGCTCTTGAAGGCGAACTCGTCCGCACCATCCAACAGATCGATGGCGTGAAGACGGCGCGCGTTCACTTGGCCCTAAAGCCGGAAAACAGCTTCCACGGCAAGGAGGATGCAGCAACAGCATCAGTTGTCATCAGAACGACAGGGCGCCCTTCCGAGCAGACAACGAACTCGATCCGTCAGCTTGTTGCCGCCGCCATTCCTGGTCTCTTGCCCGAACACGTCACAGTGATGACGACCGATGGCACGATGCTCAGCAATAGTTCCTCGGCCGCCAGCGCGCCGACTGATCATTTGCTTGAATTAGAGAAGACAGTATCGGATGAAGCGCAGGCCCGTATTGAGAGGACGATTTCACCTTTGGCGGGCATGAGCAATATTCGCGTCAGTGTCACCGCAGATCTGAACGCCGACAAGAAGCAAATCAACGAAACTAATTTTGACCCCGACTCCAAAATCGAACGGTCGACCCGAACGGTCAAGTCTTCTGATACCAGCAGTGATGGTGCTGGTCCGGGATCTGTTTCGGTTGATCAGAATGTTCCGCAGGAAGTCAAACCCGGCGGCGGCGGGGATGCGTCTTCGAAGAAAAAGGAAAGCAAAGAAGAGACCGTCAACTATGAAGTGAACAGCAAGCAGACGACAACTGCTGTGGACGGTTACAAAATTGAAAAACTTTCAATGGCTGTGGTTGTCAACAAGCAGGCCCTGCTCAAACTTCAAGGTGCCAATCCCGATGAGAAGAAGCTGGATGTCGCGCTGAAAGAAATCGAGGCAGTCGCAAAATCCGCGGCCGGTTTTGATGAAAAGCGTGGCGATATCATCCATGTTTCGGCGGTTGATTTCATGCCTGAAGATGCGACGCTGGAGCCAGTTCCAAGTGCGGGCGCCTTGGAAACCCTCAAAGGTAATCTGGGGACGATCATCAATGCCTTCGCTTTTATCCTTGTCACCTTGCTGGTGTTGCTGTTGGGCTTGAAGCCGACACTCAAGGCCGTAGCGTCAATGGGTACGCCCGATGCAAAACAACTTGCCGCCAATGCTGCTCAAGCCGCCCTTGGTCAACAACAGGCGCTGGGTGTGGCCGCGAATGCTGATTTCGCGCCCGGCATGGAGCATTCAGGCAGCGCCAGCGACGGACCTCGTGACCGCTTGAACAGGGTTATCGGGGGCGACACGGAACGCGCCGCGCAAGTTCTCAAGCAATGGCTGAATGAAAAGCCTGGTGAAGCGGCATGATTCTTCTCTCTGACTGGGCCAATTTTCGCAAAACCCCTGTCACTTCCCTGCCGGAAGTTGAAGACGTCGGCGTTCCTGAGGGTGAGACCAGTGTAGCGGATTTGGTTGATCTGCTGGTCGACAATTTACAAGTTGCAAGCCGTCACAGCCAGGCCGCGCTTGTTCGCCTGGAAATGAAAGCGAAACTCGATGCATTGGCGGTGCGTATTGACTCGCAACTCAAAACGGATCTTTCAAAGTTGCAGGCGGAAATTAACCGACAATTGAAGGCGCTGTTTTCTCCTTTGATCAACGAGCGGCTGGAAGCGAAAGCAATTGAAGATTTTTGTAGCGGTCTTGCTGCTGCGGTTGGAAAAGATACGACCAGACAGCTGGTCATAGCAGTACCACCTGAACTGCGTGAGCGTTTGGCCGCAAGGCTTGCCCTGACCGATTTGAACATGAGCATTGTCCCTGCAGAAGTGCAGGAGATTTCAACCTCAATTGAGGCCACAGAAATTACGACCGAGATCGGTAAATGGAAAGCTGATCTGCAAAGATTGCTCACATGATTCACGATAAAGAAGAGCCAAAAACCGAAATCCTGATTATCAGGCGGCATAGTGGTGATGACCATGCCGGGCACAAGGGTGGTGCGTGGAAAATTGCTTACGCCGATTTTGTGACTGCCATGATGGCTTTCTTTTTAGTGATGTGGCTCATCAATTCTGCCAATGAGGCGACAAGGGCGAGGGTGGCCAGCTACTTTAACCCGATCAAAATGACTGATGCGGCGCCCGCAGGCAAAGGCCTGAAAGATAGTACCGTCGTCAAAAAAGTGGAAAACAAAACCAAATCAGATTCTGTTGGTGACAAGCCTGGTCAGGCAACGGACGACAAGAGCGCTGGAACAGAAGACACGGCGAACACCTCTGCAGGCCAAGCCACTGATGAGGTTTTGCGCAATCCCTATAAAATGATTGAGCAGGTTTCCCAAGAGGGTCAGGCCCATCCTTCGGGAAAGACCGTTGATGTCGTGACGGAAAAGACTGGCGATCCGTTTGATCCCAAGGCCTGGGAGGCTTTGCGTGAAGGCAAACAGAATTCTGATGTTCCGAGTGGTGTGACAACACTTTCATCCGAGGCTGCCGACCTCAATCTGCCAACAGACAACCAGACCAACCCACAGGTTGCCAATGTTGCGCCGCCACCGACGGCCAACGACGTTGTTATAAAGCCCACCATTGAATCTGATCAGGCCGGAGACAAAACCACGCCCACGATCAATGTGGGAAAGCCGGCACAATCCAAGACGTCCGACGTGGCGACGAAGGATTTTGTGAGCCAGGCTGAAAATGAGATCAAAGCCGCCATTGCTGCTGCTGGGGCAGAGAATGATTTGCAGGCTTCGGTGAAAAAGACCAGCGAAGGCCTGTTGATCGTTCTTAGTGATGCAAGTTCGAATCCGATGTTCACCATTGGATCTGCCAAGCCAACGCCAGCGTTGATTGAAGTGATTGATACTGTCGGCAAAATTTTGGAAACGCAGGACGGGAAAGTTATCGTGCGCGGCCATACCGATGCGCGCCGTTACAAGTCTCTGAATTTTGACAACTGGCAGCTCTCAACTGCGCGGGCGCATATGGCCAGCTATATTTTGATGCATGGTGGCCTGGATGAAAAGAAGATATTGAAAATTGAGGGATATGGATCATCAGAGCCCCTGGATGCCGCCGATCCCATGGCTGACGCCAACCGCAGGGTAGAATTTCTCTTGCGCAAGTGAGGCGCGCCAGCATGATGAAATTCAAAGCTATTGGAAAAAAGAAACTGCTTGTAGTGGGTGGCATTGGCTTGATGCTCGGTGGCATTAGCACGAGCGCCTGGTATTTCCTGCCTGAACTGGGTGTTACAAAGCAGGTGCTTGCCATGATTGGTCTCGGCAATAATGGCGCTGATACAAAACAGATAACAACGCCGGAGAGCCAGGCTGAAAATGGTGCTGGTGCAGTCGAAGTTGCGCCTCAATCATTTTCCTCCAAAAGCCAGCTGGTTCTCGCGGTTCGTTCAATGTTGAGCCAACAGACCGAGCTTGCCCTTGGCAAGCCAGGAGCCGGGGCAAGGCTTAAAGCCAGCATGAGCATTATTGCGACGATGACGGCCGGGCTCGACGTACGACAGCTCACCACCCAGGAATATGATGCAGCCGCGGTCTATGTTCTTTCGGGGGGCCGCCCGGATGTTCTTGAGCGCATTGCCAGCGAGGACAAGCTTGATCCTGAAAGGCAAAGTTTGTTTGAAGGAGCTGTGTCTTTCGTCAGGGGTGATTTGAAAGCTGCGGCTGAAAAACTTGCAAGCATTGACGCGGCCAAGTTTGAACCTGTGCTGTCGGCGCGCATATATATGTTGCAAGCCCATTTGGAAGACAAGGCACCGTACGACGCAAGGCGCAAGATGTTGGAGACAGCGTCCAACATAACACTTGGGACTTTGTTCGAGGAAGCGGCCATGCGGCGCATGGTGGCGCTTGCGGGGGACAATGGCGCGATGAGGGATTTCACCTATTGGGCCGATCGTTATCAACGGCGCTTTCCCGATTCGCCCTATTTTCCTGATTTCTGGGCCGACGTTTTGAAAACCATATTCGTCTGGGAAAAGCGCCAGGACAAACTCACTTGGGATGATTTGCACCAGTTGGTGATCAACTTGCCGCCAGACCGAAAGCTGTCATTGGTGCGAACGTTGATACTGCGTTCCATCAAGGAAGGCTATCCACGCCTATGCCAATTTGGTCTGAACGAGGCCGCAGACAGTTCGGGCAAATCCGGCGAAATCGTGGAAGAGTTGCGGCTTTACAAGCTCGCCTGTGCCGTGGGTGCCAATCCTGAGTCGGTTAGCCAGCAATTGGCTTTGCTTGATCGCAACAAACTGGACCAGAGCCAGATTGACCTTCTTGACGCTGCTAATCTTCTTGCCAAAGGCGCTCTGGCGGAAGGTGCCGGACCACAGAAAGTGCCAGAAATCTATGGCCCCCGGCCTGGCTATCCCGGCATCGACCTTGTCAAAACGCGAGCCGCAAGCGTCGCACAACAAATCGATGCTACCGATAGCGTGTTAAAAAGGGCAGAGAAATGATGGTATCCGGTATGAGTAATGTTGTGGTTTTGGCCAGGGGCGCACAAGGCGCCATGCCGAAGGATTCTGGCGTAAAATCAGATGCAGATGTTCTTGGGCGCGGCACTGGTGAAGCAGAGGTCACAGTTCTTTTCCCGCGCACCAAGGTCTCGGCGCATGCTTGGGCAAAGGCCCAGAAAGCGGTCGCGGAAGCTGGTCCTGACGCCAAGACCGAAGATGATGAAAACGATCCCGCTGAGGGCCGGGATGTATTTGGCTCGCTGGTGGCCAGTGTCCAACAGAAATTGACGCAGCAGGATGAACAGTCGACTCTGGAGAATGATGCCGCACCAATTGTGGTGAACGCGCATACGTCGCTGCTTCCGCCATCTCAGCTGATGGGGCGGGGCAAACTTGTCGACGCGCTGCAGAATTTTAAAGATAAGCCCCGGACAGATAGTACCAAGCCTAACGTATTTTCAAACCAGAGCGTCAATGTTTCTGCGGTCGTTGACAGCAAGCCCGAGTTGTCATCGGATGGCGACGTAGCTGTTGGAAAGCTCACGACTGTTCTTACCAGCGAAAACTTTCCACCACCTGAGTCTGACGCGCCAGAAAAATCGATCGCGACGAAAACACCAAATAGCTCGGTCCAGGCGCCGAAAATTGCTGCGGATGAAACTCATTCTCAGCCGCCGACACCTTTTTCTGACGCTTCGGTTTCTCCCGCGCAGGGAAAGGCCGTGGCTTCGGCGGGCACCGACAAGGTTACAGCGGAACCAAAAAAAGAACTATCTCTGGCAAAAGTTGAACCCGTAGACGCTTCGAATTCGCACGTCGCTCAGGTTTCCCATCCTGGCATGAGTGAGACAAAGCTCCTTAGCCCTGCCGCCCAAATTGTTGAGAATATTCGTAATGCGGTTCCTCCGGCGGCCATTGCGCCGCGTAGTGCCACTGCAATTCCAATGCCTGTGAAAACTTTGGAAGTGCAGCTGCAGCCAGAGGGGTTGGGGCCAATTACTGTTTCCCTCAAAACTGAACAGGGCAAACTCAAGGTCGAAATTTCAACCAAACTTGAATCGACGCGTCATGAACTGGAACGCAATTCCGCAGAATTGGTCAGCGGATTGCAACGAGTCGATCCGTCATTCAAGGCAGCCGATGTCAATTTCTCGGATCAACCGCAAGACTCGAGCGCCGACACTATGGGGCAGGCTTCGGGCAATGGTGGGGACCGTCGGGGCACTCCTGAAAACATGTCCGGTTTTGGATCAAACGAGGGCCGAGATGCAAACCAGCCAAGTGCGAATTCGCGCCTCACGAGCTATGGAAAGACAAAGCCAGAGCAAAATAGGGTTGCTGGCGAGTTGCCTTCTCGGCTGGATCGCGTTGACGGGATTTATCTCTGAACAGGCCCACGCCGTAAACCGATCTGATGCAAAGATTTGCGAAAGTTTTCTTCCTGGCATAGCGAAAGCCGAAGGCGTTCCGCTTGGCGTTCTTTATGCTGTGGGTCTGACCGAGACTGGTGTGAAGGGCAGCCTCCATCCTTACGCATTGAATGTGGAGGGGCGCACGATCATTACTTATACGCAGGCCGACGCGCTCAATGAGTTCAACAAGGCCAAGCGGCAGGGAAAAAAGTTGATCGACCTTGGCTGCATGCAGGTGAATTATCACTATCATGGTGCCAATTTCAATTCGCCGGCCGAGATGATGGATCCGGAAAAGAACATTGTTTATGCTGCTCAATTTCTGAAAACACTTAGGACTAGCGAAGGAAGTTGGGCCGCAGCTGTTGCGCGCTATCATGCAAGCCCGCGCAAGCCCGCAGAGCAACGCCGCTATATTTGTAGTGTTATCAGAAACCTGATCGCCAGCGACTTTGGCGGATGGACTCCCGCATCGCGCGTTTACTGCCGCCGTTGACCATCACAATCCAAAGAAGCAACCGGGCTGTTGTTAAGCTTTGATTAACCATAATCTCGGACCTACCAACCTCCTCTGCAAGGCATGATCAGCCACCCACAAGCTAGGTGTGAGAGGATTGGATGGATCAAGGAGTAAATCAACATGAGTCTTTACGGTGTTATGCGGACCAGCGCGTCTGGAATGGCTGCACAGGCAAGCCGCATTTCCGGCGTTGCCGAAAACGTCGCCAACTCTAACACGACGGGCTATAAAGCCGTACGCATGGAGTTCTCTTCGCTAATCGTCGACAACTCGGTCGGCAATTACAATTCAGGCTCAGTTGAAGTTGATACGCAGCGACTGGTTTCCAGCCAAGGCACACTCAGTGCGACAAGCTCCGTCACAGATCTCGGCATCCAGGGCCAAGGCTTCTTCGTTGTTCAGGGGCCTGGTGGCGAATCTGTTATGACACGTGCAGGCTCATTCACACCCAACGCGTCAGGCGAGTTGGTCAACACCGCCGGATTCAAGTTGATGGGCTATCCCGTACCTCCGGATCAGCCCAACATTGTGGTCAACGGTTTCAATGGCATGGTGCCCGTTGTCATCAACAACAACAATCTGTCGGCTGTTCCTTCGACGACTGGTACATTCCAAACCAATCTTCCATCTAATGCCACTGCAGTTGCTGCTGCCGATCTGCCTTCAACTAACTCCGCCACGGCAACATACACCGCAAAGTCTTCGTTGGTGACGGTTGGCAATCTTGGCCAGGAAGTTAGCCTCGATCTCTATTCGACCATGACGGGTCCCAATACATGGGAAGTGACCGCATATAATAAAGCGGATGCTTCTGCCTCTGGTGGCTTTCCCTATGCTTCGGGGCCTCTCGCCACCCAGACCATGGACTTTGATCCAAACAACGGCCAATTGACCTCGACACCAACACTCGCTCTGAGCGTACCCGGGGGGCAGTCGTTGACGCTTGACCTCACCGGCACATCGCAACTGGCGACGAACTATTCCGTTATCGCTGGCAAGGTGAATGGCAACACGGCCAGCGTTGCAACGCTTGTTGAAATTGACAAGGACGGCACCGTCTATGCAGCCTATGAAAATGGCTCGCGTCAGGCCATCTACCGAATTCCTTTGGCAACAGTCACAAGCCCTGATCATTTGCAAGCTCTGTCGGGCAATGTCTATTCGACAACCAGCAAGTCGGGCGACGCACATGTGGGCTTTCCCCAGGATGCAGGATTCGGATCGGTCAATTCCGGCGTTCTGGAACAGTCCACCGCCGATATCGCTTCTGAATTCACCGACATGATCGACGCTCAGCGTGGATATACCGCGAATTCAAAGGTATTCCAGACCGGTGCAGACCTGATGGACGTTCTCGTCAATCTGAAGCGTTGATTGGGTTTTAAGGTCTTCAATGAGCGGTATTTCATCGGCACTATCAAATGCAATTTCGGGCTTGTTGGTAAGTTCGGGACAGACGGCTGTCGTGTCCCGAAACATCACCAAGGCGAATGATGAAAATTATTCCCGCGAAATTTCTACAACATCAACTGGTGCTTCCGGTGCAGCGAAGCTTGATCCCACGCAGCGTGCTGCCGACAAGAAGCTGTTGGCGGCCTTTTTGCAATCGACCAGCATGTCGAGCGGGCAGTCAACACTGCTTGATGCGATCACTCAATTGAGCAACACAGTTGGTGATGTGCAGGACGATGGATCAATTGCCTGGTCGGTAAACCAGTTCCAACAGAAGTTGCAGGCCACAGAAGCCGATCCTGGAAATACTACCTTGGCAAGCCAAGCCATTGCGAGTGCCAAAACTCTTGCTTCTGCGTTGAACAGCGCATCGCAAGTGACGCAAAATGTCAGAAGTGATGCAGATGCGGGCATTGCCACATCGGTTGCAAACATCAATGACCTGCTGCAGCAGTTCCAGAAATTGGACAATTCGATTGCTGGCAATTCGCTTGATCCGGACTCGCGCGCTGCAGCGATGGATTCACGCGATGCCATTCTCAAAAAGCTTTCAGCGGAAATCGGTATCCAGACGGTTACGAGACCAGACAACAGCACGGCCATTTATACTGATGGAGGCGTGACGCTTTTTGACAAATCCCCCCGCACCTTGACATTTGTGGGCAGCAGTTCTCTGGCCCCGGGGGTTGCTGGTGCTCCTGTTTATGCAGATGGCGTACAGATCACTGGCGCCAATTCGCCGATGCCCAGCAAGTCTGGAAATTTGGTTGCCTATGCTCAGGTGAGAGACCAGATCGCGCCCACTTATCAAAACCAGCTTGATGAAATTGCACGCGCTTTGGTTACGAGTTTTTCGGAAACCGACCAGAGTACCAGCCCCAGTCTTCCCGATGCGACGGGCCTGTTTTCGTATAGCGGTTCGCCTGCAGTACCCGGGTCGTCGCTGATTGCCGGGCTCGCATCCCAGATCAATGTGAACGCTGCGTTTGATCCAGCGGCCGGAGGGAATATCAAGCTTCTGCGCGATGGTGGGGCAAATGGCGCGGCCTATAGCTACAACGCTTCAAATTCTGCAGGCTTTCAGGCGCGATTGCAGTTGCTGGTCCAATCTTTGGGGCAAGCCCAGAATTTCAGCACCGCCACGCAGCTTCCGGCATCTAATACAATTCTTGGCCTTGCCACCGCATCGGCGGGCTGGGTTGAGGCCACGCGCTCAGACGCTGATTCAAAATCAACCAATGCCCAAGCAACCCAGACGCGGACCAAAGCAGCGCTGTTGAGCACAACGGGCGTCAATCTCGATCTTGAGATGTCGACAATGCTCAATCTTGAGAAATCCTACCAGGCGGCGGCCAAGGTTTTGACCACGGTCAACCAGATGATGAGCGACCTGATGCAAGTCATCAGGTAGGTGGAGAAGAATTGAAATGGTGATCAACGGAATTTCAACTCTTGTCACAGCCCTGCAGACACAGGACTCCCTGAGTACAGCGCAAAAGAAACTTAATGATGCCGTCACCGAACAATCAACCCTTCGCCATGCTGACGTCGGCCTGACTCTGGGCGGTAATGTTTCAAGGAATGTGAACTGGCGTGCCAAGCTTTCCGACACGACAAACTATTTGGATGCCAATGCCCAGGCTTTGTCTCGCGCGGATGCACTACAAACCACTCTTGATGCGGCCAGAACCACAGCAAGCAGCTTTCTGAGCACGCTTTCAGGTTCACGTAACGCTGCCAATGGCCAGGCATTGACTCAACAGGGATCGGGTTTTGCCATTGACGCGCTCGTGGGTGCCGCCAACGCAACATATGGCGGCCAATATTTGCTGGGCGGGCAGAACACTGATGTGGCGCCACTGAACGCCTATAAGGGCGGGCCTGCACAGTCGTCCTTTGACAATGCCTTTCAGTCATTCTTCGGCTTTGCCAAAACAGACCCTGCGGCCAGCACCATTACGGCGGCACAAATGAATTCATTTTTGCAAGGGCCTTATGAGGATCTATTCCAGTCTTCCTCGTGGAGCGCCAACTTCTCCAACGCCACGTCCAATAATCTGCAGAGCCGCATTGACGACAACCAGCAGGTTGATCTCTCGGCAAATGCCAATGACCCTGCAATCCAGGATTTGATGCGCGGCATGGTTGCCGTGCAGGAAGCGGGCAACGGCAAGCTTAATTCCACGGCATACCAGGCTCTGGTCGATTATTCGATGGGCAAGGTCAGCAATGCCATTCAAGGGCTGGGTGACACCCAAGCCCGAATTGGTGCGGCCCAGCAAACCGTTACACAGACCAACACGAAGCTTTCCTCAATGAAAGATGTTCTCGACGGCGAAATTCAACGCACCGAGGGGGTCGATCCAGCGGAAGTGGCCACCCGGGTCAACAATCTCACCACTCAACTCGAAGCAAATTACACAGTTACAGGCAAGCTCGCGAAGCTAAGCTTGCTGAATTACATCTGAAACAGAGCAGGCCCGAAATGTACAAGCGTATTTATGACGAAATTGCCGTGGAAACCTCTGCAAAGATCAGGGCGGATGAAGTTCGTGCCCTCGATCATTCAATTACACTGATGACCGTTGCTCAAACCAAAGGGGCGGGCACGCGTGAAGCCGTTGAAGCGATGTTCTTTGTCAGCAGGCTTTGGGGTGTGCTTCTTGAGGATCTATCTTCGGATGACAATGGGCTTCCAAACGAACTTCGCGCCAAAATTATTTCAATCGGCATCTGGGCCCTCAAATATACAGAAGAATTCCGGCGCGGGTTGAAGAAAGACTTTCAGCCATTGATTGAAATTTCGGGGATCATTTTGAAGGGGCTCTCGGTCGCAAGATGAAAATTCATCTCAAACGTAATGAAAAATTGTTCATCAATGGTGCTGTGATCCGGTTGGATCGCAGGGGTTCAATCGAGCTCATGAATGACGCGCAATTCCTGATGGAAAACCATATTCTGCAACAGGAAGATGCCAAGACGCCATTGCAACAGGTCTACTTCATCGTGCAAACGATGTTGATGGATCCGGCCAATTCGCATCTTACGAAATACCTTTTGGATTCCTATTCTGATGTTCTGGTGCGGTTCAATTTTTCAAGTGAATACAATGAATTAATTGGAACAATCAAGAAACTGGTTCAGGAAGCCAATTACTATGGTGCCTTGAAGCTGTTGCGGCAGTCTTTCCATCTTGACCAGACGGTGGGCGCGGTTTTGCCGGAGCCAGTTCTCAACAATCAATATGAGGCCGCGTAATGAGTGTTCCTCCCGTAAGCACGTCAACTGGATCAAATGGCACTGCGCCAAAGTCTGTCTCGCAACAGGCCAATCTTGACTACAATTCGTTTTTGAAATTGCTGCTTCAGCAAATGAAAAGCCAAGACCCGACGCATCCGATGGACCAGACAGCGATGCTGGCGCAGTTGGCCCAATTTACCAGCGTGGGCCAAACCATTCAGACAAATACCAAGCTTGATACGCTGATCAGCTCATCCAATACTCAAGCTGCCGTCAACCTGATCGGCAAGACCGTCACATCGCTGACCGACGGGACGACCGGCACGGTGAAATCCATCGAAATCACCAGCACCGGTTCCTCTGCCATCCTGACGTCGGGTTCAAAAATCGATCTTTCTGCCGGCATTTCAGTAGGCAGTTAAATTTATGAATGAAGTTGATGCCCTCGAGCTTGTCCAGAACGCATTGTGGACCACCATGTGGATCTGCGTGCCGCTGGTCTTGCCCGCCATGGCGGTCGGCATCATTGTTGCGCTGTTCCAGGCCCTGACGCAAATCCAGGAATCAACACTGACATTCGTTCCCAAGATGATTGTGGTGTTCATCTCGGCCATGGCCTCAGCCGCCTTTGTCGGCTCTCAAATGCAAACACTGGCCGAGAATGCCTATGACCGCATTGCCACCGGCTTCTAGCGTGGCACCATGAGCACGGCGCAAGTCACTGCTGTTCCAATCAAGAAGACAAATGAAATAGGATTTGCGCTGGCCGTTGCGGCTGTGCTGTCGATCCTGTTCGTGCCAATTCCGGCTTTTATGTTGGACGTGGCACTGGCTCTTTCATTCTCTCTCGCAATCCTGATTTTGATGGTTTCGCTATGGATTGAAAAGCCGCTCGATTTCTCGGCCTTTCCTCTGGTTTTGCTGGTCACCACCATGTTGCGTCTGGCCCTCAACGTTGCAACGACAAGACTTATCCTGACGCACGGTCATGAAGGGACGCATGCAGCGGGCAACATGGTTGGTGGCTTCGCGCGACTTGTCATGGGTGATGATTTTGTCATCGGCTCAGTCGTCTTCGTGATTTTGCTGACTGTCAACTTCATCGTAATTTCAAAAGGTGCCACACGTATTGCTGAAGTTGGTGCCAGGTTCACCCTTGATGCCATTCCCGGCAAGCAAATGGCGATTGATGCCGATTTGAATTCCGGCCTGATCGACGACAAGGAAGCGCGTATTCGCCGCTCTGAACTCGAACAGGAAAGCGCCTTCTACGGTTCCATGGACGGTGCCTCGAAATTTGTGCGTGGCGATGCCATTGCCGGCCTCATCATCACCTTCATCAATTCATTCGGCGGCATCATCATTGGTGTCACGCGCCATGGTCTTGATGTGGCGACATCAGCCGACATGTTTATCAAGCTCACGGTTGGTGATGGCCTCGTCACGCAAATTCCGGCGCTTATCGTTTCGCTTGCTGCAGGCTTGCTGGTTTCCAAGGGTGGTAACCGTGGGACGGTCCAACAAGCGGTCATCGGGCAGCTTGGCGGATATCCCCGTGCTCTGGGCATGGCGGCAGGAATGCTGGCGATCATGTCTCTGCTGCCGGGCCTGCCATTTTTCCCATTTGCCATTATTTCTGCGGCTTTTGCCGGTGCGTCCTTCTTCATCACGCAAACCCGGACGCGTGAAAAAGATGCAACCGCAGCTGCCAAGGTTGTTGCCGATGATTTGCGCAACAGCGAAAGCAAGGCTTCTGCCAAGGAGCTGTTGCGGGTTCCAGAAATTCAACTTTGCCTCGGGCGCCAGCTTTCAGCGTCGATGCTGGTTTCACACGGCGAGCTCGCCCAGCGTGTGGTTAAGATGCGCAAGAAATTTGCGCATCAATATGGTTTCGTTATCCCTGACATTAAATTGTCTGATGATCTCACACTTTTGCCCAAGCAATATGTAATCAAGGTGCACGGCACTCTCGTCGCATCTTATGAGCTTCAGCCGGGTTCGCTTCTTGTTGTGACCACTGGCAAGAAAGTTCCCGATACGCCCGGCGATATTGTGAAAGAGCCTGCCTTTGGTCTAGATGCCATGTGGGTGCCGGAAGTTTTCTCAAATGAGTTGCGCGGCTCTGGTTTCAATCCGATTGATACAATGTCGGTCATGCTCACTCATCTTTCGGAAGTTGTACGCAACAATCTGGCACTGCTTCTCAGCTATCGGGATGTGCGCGGCATCACTGATACGCTTGAGCCTGAATATAAGAAACTGCTTGATGAGATTGTTCCGGGCACGATTTCATTCTCCACCTTACAGGCGGTGTTGCGACTGTTGCTGTCAGAACGCGTTTCAATTCGCAACCTGCACCAGATTCTGGAAGCGGTGGCGGAGGTTGTTCCCCATACGCGCAAGCCTGAGCAAATCCAGGAACATGTGCGCATCCGTTTGGCGCAGCAGATTTGCGGTGACATCAGCGAAGAAGGTGTGCTGCGGGTTTTGCGTCTTGGCAGCCAGTGGGACAGCGTCTTCCTGCAAGCTTTGCGGCGCGACCAGAAGGGCGAGATCATCGAATTCGATATTGATCCCAAGCAGCTTGAAGGATTTGTTGCAGATGCCACCAAGGCGATAAAACCACAGCTGGAATTTGGCGCAAGCTTTGCTATTTCCTGCGCGCCCGAAGCCAGGCCCTATGTTCACATGGTTGTTGACCGGGTATTCCCCAATTTGCCAGTTCTGTCTCACATCGAGGTGGCCAAGGCACTCAAGATCGAGTTGCTGAGCCCCATTTCATGAACTGGCTGACGGACCAGTTTCTGTTCAACTATTTTCTGGTTTTCTGCCGCATTGGAGTAGCATTTGGTTTGATGCCTGCCTTGGGTGGAACGCGCTACCCGCCTATGGTGCGGTTGCTATTTGCCATGGGCGTTTCGTTGTCGCTCACACCTCTGGTGAGTGCCGCCCAACAATTTCCGGCGATGGGAGATTCAGACAAGCTTCGCGCCATTCTGTTTGAACTGATTGCAGGCTTTTTAATTGGCTTTTGGTGCTCGTGTTTCATCTATATCTTGCGCTTTGCTGGCGCCTTTGTCGTAAACATGATCGGGCTTGCTGGTATTCCGGGCCAACCCATCGATGAAGCCGAGCCATCAACGCCAATCGCCACGCTGTTGACCATGGCGCTTACCGCTCTCATTTTCGCCACCGGTCTGCATCTTCAATCGCTTGAGGCGATGATCATGAGTTATCGGATTTTTCCCCTGGGTGCTGTCATTTCCCCGCAGATGCCAACGCAAACGACAACGGAGGTGCTCTCACGTTGTTTTTTCCTTGGACTACAGTTCTCGAGCCCGTTTCTGGTGTTCTCAATCATCTGGAACTTTGCGCTGGGGCTTGCCAATCGCATGACACCACAGCTTTCGGTTTACTTTGCATTCTCAGGACTTCTCACCATGGTTTCGCTGGCGATCATGTCGCTTGTGGCACCCAAGCTTCTCTATATTCCGTTTTCCGCCTATGAAGACTTTCTCAACAGTGGATTCCAATGAAACAATTATCCAAGAAACTGCAACGTCTTATTGAGGTCCACAACAAGATTGTGGAATGGCATCTTGAAAACATTGCTGGTCTTGAGGTGGCAGTTGCTGATTGTGACAAGCAACACGCCAAGACGCTTCTATCGATGGAGAAGATGGAAGGGATAGTCTTCACCAAAGGGCCAAATTTTACCAGAATGCTGCAGGAAATCCGTGAGCGCCGCGCCAAGCTATTGAAGGCTGTGCAAGCCGCCAAGGCTGAACATGCGCGCATTGCAGCAATTGTGGACCGGCTGGACGAAAGAAAGTCAGAAGTTCAGTCAGATATTGACCAGGTCGAACTTGAAGAATCGATTGACGAGTGGAGCAACACGCAGGCCTCATTCAGCTAGCCGCAAGAATACGGGTGTAGCATCACCCCATCCGTGGGAGCTGCTTGGCATGAACGTCGACAATATATCCAGCCTGAAACAGTTCCTTTTTGGTGGCTTTGGCAAGGTGACCACACCTGCAAAAACCCCTCCGGTCGCGGGCCAAGCGAGCTTTTCTTCTCTCTTGGGCAATGCCCGAAAGGTCCATCATGGACCAGGACATGGCGCCACCCCCAATCTCATTGAAGACGTGATGGCAGCCGCCGATCCGCAGAAGGCCGAGAACGCGCAAGTTGCCTTGCTAGAGTCAAAAGGCACATCTGTTGCCTCCGCCAAGCGGGATGGAAAGGCCACGGCCATGCTGGCGCTTGAGGGCACGTTGATGACGAAGCTCGTTGATGAAATGCTGCCCAAATCCAATCATGCGCTTTATGGTTCTGGCATGGCCGGAGACACGTGGCGCGGTTTTCAGGTTGACCAGTTCGGCGCGGCCTTGGCCAAGTCCGATCCCTTGCATCTTGCACCCACGGAAGGTGGCTTAAAGCTCGCCGCAACCGCTGGCGTTACAAATCTTTTCGGCAGTGAAATCGACCCCTCGCAACCGGGCCGGTCAATCACACCATTTTCCACTTGATGAATTTACAGGAGTAACCGATGGATCGTATGGGTGGCGCAACAGTTCTTGAAGCTTCGCGCGGCGTTGTGGTGGCGCTTGAAGCCATTTTGCCGAAATTGGAGGAAGTTCTCGCGGAAGAGAACAAGATTCTGGAATCTCAAACTATCACTGACCATGAGCCCTACATCAATAAGAAGAACCACCTCTTGCGGGAGTTAATGGCCGTGCAGCGGATGGACCGTTTCAATGTGGTTCCGCCAGAATTGAAGAAGAGACTCGGTGGTGTCCGAACCCTGGTTGAAAGCAACCATCGTCTGCTTGCGGCACAGGTTTCTGCCATGACCGAGATTACCGACATGTTGACTGCGGTTGCCCTGGCAGAAGATGCCGATGGCACCTACTCGCGGCGACAGTAACGACTAGGCCATGTTAAAATTCTTGATCGCTGGAGTATGGGGCGCCCTGATGACGGGGGCTGGTGTCTTCGGTGGCCAAATGATGAGCCAGAGCAGCGCTCCACCTGACGACGGCAAGCCCAGGTCTGTAGAGATTTCGCAAGTCTCTACTGAGATCACTGGTGCTCCCGTCATCGCTGAGGGGAAGGTGCTCGGCTATCTGGTATTTCGCATCAAAAGCTCCGTGGACACGAGCAAACTGCCCAGTGCAAAGTTTGAAGTGGCACCGTTTTTGGTCGATGCTGCGTTTCACGCGTCCTATGAACTCTATCAAGGTGGCTTTCAAACCATTGGGCCGGGTGATCTCGACAAGCTCACAAAGATGGTGGCCGACCGTGTCAATGTGAAGCTGGGCGATGGGACTGTTACCGACGTTGCCCTTGACCAGTTTAACTATATTCCTGCAGACCGCGTGCGCCAGAACATCTTTTCGCCGAAATAGACTGGCGAACAAATATCATGAAGATCAATCCTGTTCATGCACTTCTTGAAGTCTTGCGGCAACAATCGCAGGCCCAGATGCAGGCTGCGCCCAGGGTGAGGCCTGGTGCAGCGCAGGAGGCGCTCAGACAGCAGATATTGGCTCGAATGCTGGAAGGCGAAGTTCTGAAACCCGGCACAACAATCGAGCAGATTCTGGCGGAAGCGAAGGATACCCGGTTCAGACTGGAGATGCTGGAGAAGCTCATCAGCGATAAGTTTGATGTGCGAAGCGGTTCAGCCGATGGGGAAGGGCGCGCCCTCAATTCAGAAAAGCCAAATCCAGCGAGTCTTGCGAGCAGTAGTGCCACGGACGCGCTGAACCAAACTGTGCAGCAAAGCAATGGGCGTGCGTGGCACAGCCAGCCTAACCTGTGGAACAATGCCGAGGCTGAGTTTTTAAAGTATCACACTTCGGATTCCGGTCTGGCTGGTTCTGTTGATCCCCATGCCATCGCGCAGAAGTTTACGCCCACGGTTGAGGATATCGAAAGTGCCTTGTTCAAGGAAGGCGCGGACCCTGCCGAATTCGCCAAGTTGTTTCTGGCGCGTGGGGAAGTGCCCTTCGAGCAATCGCAGCAGGGGTTTGGACCACGCTATGTGCCCATCGCCATTGGGTTGATGATGCTATTTGTCGTGGGCTATCTCATTTTTTGATGTCTTTGGCCTTGAGGCATCCTGTCTTAAGCTCTTCCTGAAAGACATGCTGGCACCAGCTCGAATATTTACAGGATGTTTGAAGAAACACGGTATGAGGCCCAAATTGAAACCTGTGGAATGACTTTATGACCGCCAAGCCTGAGATCGCCGTGCTGCTTCCTGCCTATAATCCAGGCGCGGGTCTTGTGCAGACGTTGGACAGCATTCGTAAGCAGACGGTTCCTTATCAGTTGTTTCTCGTTGATGATGGCAGCAAGGTGAAGCCTGATTACAAGGTGGCCCTTAAAGGTATTCCCCACACGCTTATTGAATTGCCAAAGAATGTTGGCATCACGTTGGCTTTGAATGCCGGTCTTGCCGAAATTCTCAAAGGTGACTTCAAATATGTGGCGCGTATGGATTGCGGCGACGAAATGACGCCAGATCGTTTGGCGCTCCAAAAGCAATATATGGATGCCCATGGCGAGATTGATATTCTCGGTTCATGGATTGAAATGGTTTACACTGAAGTTGATCGGCGTTTTGTTTTGGATTGGCCCATCGATCATGACAACATCACGCGCGATCTTTGGAAGAACATGTCGTTGTCTCATCCCGCAATGATGGTCAGGACAAGTTCATGGCGAAAGCTCGGGCCTTATTCTGTCAGCTACGAAGCGGCTGAAGACTATGAGCTGGTTCGGCGCGCGATGCAGGGTGGATACCGGTTTCACAATCTCGGCAAGGTGTTGCTGATTAAAACTGAAAATCGCGACAGCATTTCATGGCGCAAAAGGCGCAGGCAATTGTTCAGCCGATTAAAGGCCCAGTGGCGCTATCGGAAGCTTGGCAACCCGGCATGCGTAAAAGGTTTGGTGAAGACGGCCATCACCCTCCTCATTCCAACGCCCATGGTGCATTGGCTGAAGGCTGTCTTCGCGAAAAACTAATCAGAGGCTCAACGCCTCTTTCACGCTGGCCGGCCATTGCTTCACGTCCAGACCATGTGTTGCAAACAGTGCTACTGCAAGGCGGTCCATGCCGAAGGCAACGCAGCCCGAATGAGCTAATTCGCCGCCAGCAAGTTTCATATCCCAAACTTGGCCAAAGTGATCCTTGTGGGCATTGAAGCTCATGCAGGCGGTCGGTGCTGCGCCTTTGCGGACGGGGATCAACAGTTCAAATTTCAGGGCGGCCTGAAGTTGTGCAACAGCCTTCATCTGGCCCACGCGACCAAAGAAGGGATCGCTTGCCTGTTCAAGTGTGTAGGTCAGGCCTAGGCGGTCGGCGATGACGGTGGCCTTCTTCATCCAGGCTTCGCGGAATTCGAGAACATGGTCTGGCGAGCCGATGCAGACATATTCGCGCATCCGGAACGACTGGAAACGGTCGATGTTGGTTGATGGCTCGTGGCGGAAAACATCGGCCGCGATGTCGAATATATAGCCTTCTGCGGGAACAGGTCCGCGCGCGGCAGCAATGGGATAAATCGGATAGCAGGCCGCGGGCGAAAGCACGAGATCAGATGGTGTGAGAGAGGTTGTCCATTCACCTCCAGATTCATGGCGTCCGGCGGCCTGCGAAATTTCGGCTTCACTGCCATGCAGAGCGCAGACGCAGCCCAGAAGATTGGGAAAGCTCTTGAGATATCCCATCTTTTCGACGTGGGCGCGGCTCATAACGGGTGGAAAGCGCAAGATCTCGGCGCGTTCATCGCGCTGGCTGCTGATCAGGCGGGTCATGTTCTCGATGACTTGCTCATACATTGCCGTGCGCGCGACGACACCGTTCACACCCATCGAGCGAAACAGCACGCTGGCCATCTCGTCGGCGTGTTCAACCTTTGTGTTGGGGGTGACAGCTGGAAATTTTACGGGTGAGTTCATGGAAGATCCTTTCAATCAGGCGCGAAGGCTGGTGGGAACGCCGCTCATCAAAGTGGCACTGCCCATGCTGGCAAGAATTCGGTCATTGCTGATCATGATGGGTGAAGACAGAATGTCCCTGATGTGACGACCGATGGAGACATCGCCATCGTTGCGATATCCGGCCAAACCGCAGGTGCGATAGCACGTCATCACGATATCAACTGCCAATTCGGAGGCTTCCACCTTGGTCAGAGCCATCGCCGACTGGTAATCCAAGGATGCGGCCTTTTCCTCGTTGGTGTGGGTTTCTTCATAGCGGTTGGTTGCATCATTGAGCAGGGCGCGCAGCATGCGAAGCTTTGACTTTGCCTTGGTCAGATGCATGCCACCCGGCGGCAATTGGCCCGCCGAGGCGCGCACGGCTTTGCGCACGAAGAGTTCAGCTTTGGTCACTGCTGCCGTGGCAATGCCGGCCCAGACGCTTGACCAGAGAATGTGGGCGGCAGGTGCCATGGTTTGTGTGTGGATGCGTGCGTAGGAAACCGGGAGAACTTGATCGAGAACGCCAATGGCTTTCAACCGATAGCCGATGCTACAGGTTCCGCGCATGCCAAGTGTGTTCCACGTGGATGTTGCTTCAAGCGTGTAATCTTCCTTCAGAAAGACGCAGAGAACCTGATCGGAAGCTTCGGCATCTTCCGCGCGGCGGGCGGTGGTGACGATGGCGTCGGCATAGGCGCCATAGGAAATAACCGAGGCATCGCGGTCCAGAGAAATTTTGGTGCCGTTGTGAAGAATGGACGCTGCAGAAGAACGAACGTTACCGCCGTTCATGCCTTCGGTCGTCGAAGAGCCCAAAAGCATTTGTTCCAAAACAATACGGCGCATGAAATTTTGCTGCCACGTATTGCCTTGGCCATGGTTCACAATGCAGGCCAATTTCACCAGATGCATGGCATAAATCATGCCGGTGCTGGCGCAGGCTTGGCCGAGACGGAAGCAGATTTCAGCGGCATCAGCCATTGACAACCCTTCCCCGCCCAGGGACGCGGGCACAAGAACGCTCATTAATTTTGCGGTTTTCAAGGCTTCAAGTGCTTCAGCGGGATGGCGTGCGGCGATGTCTACCGCGTCGGCATTCAGGGCGGCCACGCGGGTCACCGAATTGATGCGTTCAATCAATTCAGCAGGAAATCCAACTCCGGTCTCCGGACTGATTTTCATCGCGTGGTAGTTCATTTTGGGACTCCCTGTTTTCCTGAGAACATCCTGCAAATAAGTCACCAATTTCTGAGGGTGGGGGAGGGCAATTGCAGTACTGGTTAACCAATCGTAAAGATTCTGGTGGATCTTGTTGACACAGCATTCAGCATGTCTCCGTAAACCGCTGGATGAATTTCATCCGAGTCGATAGGAAGATGAAGAACTAAGAGGGGATGTCGATGTCTGGAGCGGTGAACGTGGGAATGAGCGAAGTTTCTGTGCCGCCCCAAATCAATGGTCAGCCTGTACTCAGTCAGGTTATGACGCTGCTGAAAGGCATTCGTCCGTTGATGGCCAATGGCGAAGCTTATGAGCAGAACACCACGCTCGGTGACGTCGGATTCACCTCACTCGAAATGGTGAATGTGATGCTTGCGGTTGAAACTGTGTTTGATTTTATGATTCCCGCTGGCGACATTACTCCGGGGAATTTCAAGACTGCGGCCTCGATTGCCGCGATGATCTCCAGACTCAGGCCTGGCGCATAACCTGCTGCCCACGCACTTCCGCAATCTGCTTCATCCAAAACGCGAATATTGCAGCAGCCGAGCTCGCCATTGCACTGGATAGACCGTTGCGGAGCGTGGGGGTTGGGAAGGCCTCCATCAAATCGGGAGAACGATGCTTTTCGGTGTCTTTCTGAAACCTGGCGTATAATTTTGTTGCGGGTTCATCAAAATAATTTTCAGGCATAGGTGGATAATCTTCGCGCGTACCATTGAGATAGCGTTCCACATCGCGGCGATATTCCTTGGCCAGCGAGAGACTTGAATATTCGGGATGGCCTTGCAGGAACAGAAAACGAGACGGCGTTGATTTCATGAATGTATCAACTTCACCGGTCGAATTCTCCGAGATGATTTGATAACCCGCCTCTTTCAATCCTGCCTTAGGCACTTCATTGAGGCGCGAGTGGCAAATCACCAATGAATTTGGGAGTGCTGTATTTTTGTCTTGCAGCTCACAGCGAAAGGCACCGGAACGCTTTGCCGGAAGGCGCTGGCGCTCAATCTTGTCGAGATGCAAGACTACCGCGTGTGCCGCGAGGCACGACCAGAATGTGCTGGCTGTATTATAACGGGCCCAATCAATGAGTGCTGACATTTCGTGCCAGTATGGTTCTTGATCAAGTTTTGCGGCGCGTGGCTCATTCCCCGTCACAATCAATGCGTCGATACCGTTGCGATAGAGTTCAGCCACCGGACGATAGCGGCTCCGAAGAATTTGTGAGCCCGCTTCGCCGCGGGTGAGGCTAGGCAAATAGAAAAGATCCAACTTGATGCGGCCGCCGGTTGCCTCGGAGACCAACTGGGAAAATTGTTGTTCAGTGGCCAGCAAGGCACCGTCGGGCATGTTGTTGACCAGACCAATGCGCAGACCCGCGAATTTTTCTTCGGATTCAGAGGGCAGCCTGCCGACAGATTTTGTCAGCTTTGCGAGATCGAAGCGGACTGTCATGATTTCATGCCCATCCGTTATTCAGCCGCCAAAATTGCGGGCTTTTTACCCACGGCGACTGCCAATGCCTGATCAAGATCTGCAATAATATCATCGACATGTTCAATGCCAATGCTGAGGCGGATCATCTCCGGGCGCACGCCAGCCTTCGCCTGATTTTCAGGTGACATCTGACGGTGCGTGGTTGAAGCAGGATGGCAGGCCAGTGATTTTGCATCACCGATATTGACGAGCCGCGTCACCAACTGAAGTGCGTCATAGAATTTTTTGCCAGTCTCCAGGCCGCCCTTCACGCCGAAGGTGAACAGTGATGAAGCCTTGCCACCCAAATATTTTTGCGCCAACTCATAGTAAGGATTGTCGGGCAGGCCTGCATGATTGACCCACATGACGCGCGGATCATTGCTCAGATATTGCGCGACCTTCAATGCATTTTCGACGTGGCGCTCCATGCGAAGCGCCACCGTTTCAATGCCTTGCAAAAGCAGGAAGGCACTGAAAGCGGGCAGGATGGCGCCCGTGTTGCGCAAGTAAACACTGCGGCAGCGCTCGATATAAGCGCGCGCACCGAAACGTTCGGCGTAGACAAGACCGTGATAGGATGGATCGGCAGTGTTGAATTGCGGGAAGCGCTTGGCGTGTTCGGCCCAGGGGAAGCGGCCTGAATCAATGATGGCGCCGCCCATGGTGGTGCCGTGTCCGCCGAGGAATTTTGTTACTGAATGGACCACAATGTCCGCGCCATAATCAATAGGGCGCAGGAGGACCGGTGTGGCCACGGTGTTATCGACAATCAGAGGTACACCATGGCGATGGGCAACTTTTGCCAACGCTTCAATGTCACAGATGTTGCCCGCCGGATTGCCAACGCTTTCGCAGAAAACGGCACGAGTCTGGTCGTCAATCAAAGCTTCGATGTCAGCGGCCTTGTCGCCGGAAGCAAATTTCGGATGAATGCCCTGTTTGGTAAGGATGTGAGTGAATAGCGTGTGCGTGGTGCCATAGAGCTGTGGCACGGAAACGATGTTGCCGCCACAGTCCGCAACATTGGCCAAGGCATAATTCAGCGCGGCTTGTCCAGTGGCAACAGCCATCGCACCAACGCCCCCTTCCAATGCGGCGAGACGCTTCTCCAACACATCGACGGTTGGGTTGGCGATGCGGCTGTATCGGTAACCTTCCGCTTCAAGATTGAAAAGCGCTGCGCCATGGTCTGCACTATCGAACGTGTACGCCACAGTCTGATAGATGGGCACGGCCACGGCCTTGGTGGTTTCCTCAGCTTCATAGCCTGCGTGAATGGCAATTGTTTCGGCGCGCATCTTTCAATCCTCGGCGGGGCACAGCAGGGGTGAGCTGTTGCCCATTCTATTCTTCGGGTCACATTTTGCGGAAAAGTTTCCTTATAAACCCTAATGATTCATGGTTTATGCGGATAAATTAATTAGAGTTTTCCGTCATTAACCAATGGCCGACACAGAGGCTGTAAAGCTTCGACCATGGCGATGGTGAATTCAAAAGAGAGCGAAAACGTGCCGGATATTTCACCTCAACGCAGTGCAGCCCTTGCCTGGAGCGATGCGCTGATGGCCACCGCATCAATCGAGCAACATCCGCAAAGACTTCTGGCCGATATTATCCTGGCGCGCGCGGAGAGCCACGGGGCTGATCCCGCTCTTCTTTCAGACCGTGAAAGTTTTAATTTTTCTGATCTCGCAATCCGCATTGGCACATACCAGGTCTGGGCCAATGCCAACGGTCTGGGGAAGGGTGACACTGTCGCCTTGATGATGGCCAATAGGCCAGACTATGTGGCCGCCTGGCTTGGACTTTCGCGCGCCGGTGTGATCGTGGCGCTCATCAATACCTCGTTGCGCGGCGAAAGCCTCGCTCACGCCATTCGCGTTTCGACGGCGAAGCGTGTGATTGCTGATGAAGAATTTCGCGATCACGTGGCCCTCTCGGGAGAGGCGGTCGTTATCAACGCACCGCCGCAATCAAATGGTGGCGTTCCACCTTCTGAAAATGTTGCGATTTCTGATCGTGCCTTGCTGATCTACACGTCGGGAACAACTGGCCTGCCCAAGGCGTCGGTGGTTAGTCATCGCCGCGTTCTGAATTGGGCGTTGTGGTTCCAGGGACTTCTCGGCAATTCAGAAACTGATCGCATCTATAATTGTCTACCGCTCTATCACAGCGTTGGCGGCGTCGTGGCCGTAGCAGCCACCTTGGCCGCTGGCGGGTCCACTGTCATTGCGGTCAAGTTTTCTGCATCAAATTTCTGGAATGACATCAGGCGTTGGCAATGCACCCAGTTCCAATATATCGGGGAATTGTGCCGCTATCTCTTGGCCCAACCTCCTTCTGACCTGGATGGCGTTCATAATTTGCGCCTTGCTGTTGGCAATGGCTTGCGGCCCGACATCTGGCCAGAGTTCGTTAAACGTTTTCGCATTCCACAGATTGTGGAATTTTATGCGGCAACTGAGGGCACGTTCTCGCTTTATAATGTGCAAGGCCCTGTCGGTTCGATTGGCAAAATTCCATCTTTCCTTCGGCATCGTTTCAAGGTCGCCTTGATCAAGCATGATGAAACGGGGGAGCCACAACGAGGCGGCGATGGACATTGCGTTTCGGCGGCGGTGAATGAACCAGGCGAAGCAATTGGACTCATTGCAAATCCCACGCAATTTGAGGGCTACACCGACATTGCAGAAACAAACCGTAAGGTTCTTGGCAATGTTTTTGAAACGGGCGATACGTGGTTTCGTACCGGCGACATGATGCGCGCCGACAAAGCCGGAAACTATTTCTTTGTTGATCGCATGGGTGACACGTTCCGCTGGAAGGGCGAGAATGTCTCCACACTCGAAGTTGCCAACGCACTGTCAAAGATTCCTGGCGTGAAGGACGCGGTGGTCTATGGCGTGTCCATCCCGAAGGCTGATGGCAAGGCAGGCATGGCGTCGCTTGAAGTTAATGAAAACTTCCGAGTTGAAAGTTTCGCTTCAGACATCAAGGCCTCATTGCCTAATTATGCCGTGCCGCTGTTCTTGAGGCTGAGTGGCAAGACGCAAGTGACTGAAACCTTCAAGCACAAGAAGAATGAACTTGCGGCCGCGGGGTTTGATCCTGCGGCGGATAGCGACCCTGTCTATGTGCTTTTGAAGGGTTCCTATCGAAAACTCGATGATGTCATCTATCAGCAGATTCTGTCCGGCGAAATCAGGCTCTAGGCCAAGGCTTCGGCGAGTTCCTTGCCGATGCCGATCAGCGCCTCTTCAGCTTGGGGAATGAAGGCGGTGAGCGCGTAGAAGGAATGGATCATTCCGGCGTGGCTGGTAAAACGCACATTGGCACCAAGTTTGGTGAGATGGGCAGCAAGGGCCTTTGCCTCATCGTGGAAAGGATCAAACTCTGCGGCATGAATGATGGTGGTGGGCAGTTGCGCAAAGCCTTTCACGCGCAGCGGCGAGGGCAGGTCGGTCACAACGCCTGTTGGCCCCAGACAATGTGCAACGTCTGCGGCAATCGTATCGGCGTCAATCATATAGCCTTTTGCGAGTTCCAACCTTGATCCGCCACTGAATGCAAGATCGACCACCGGGCAAAGCAGCAGTTGCGCTTTGATTTTTATGGCCTTCAACTCGGTGCTGGCCGAAGCCAGAACGGCCAGGAGTGCCCCCACAGACTCGCCACCAATGGCGAGTTTCGTGATATCAAGGCCGAGTTGGTGAGCATGGTCATGCACCCATTTAAACGCCCGCACCGCGTCGTCATATTGGGCGGGGAAACGGGCCTCGGGCGCCAGTCGGTAATCGACTGCGACCACATTCACGTTGGAATTTGCCGCCAATCTTCGACACAGGCCGTCATGGGTATCGAGGCTTCCCGCCACCAACCCACCGCCATGGAAGAACACAAGTGCCGCTTTTGCTTGGGAGCTGGGCCGATAGACCCGCAACGGCAAACCAGAAGTGTTAAGATTTTCAACAGCCATATCCGGTCCCTTGCGGTCGGCCATGGCCATGAGTTTGGCAAAACTCTCGCGGCGTTGTTCGGCGGATTCGATTCTGGCGTCCGAAAGCGCCAACATGTCGAGCAGCCGTTTGGCGCGGGGGTCAATCGGCATTTACCAAATATCCCGGTTGTTCTGGCGTCGTCACGGGCCATTTACGAATTACAGAGATGCTTGAGGCCATACCGCCATTTCGCAAGGAGCGCCTTTTATGTCAACCAAACCTGTATCGTTCTCGAAATCAGATGTGGAATTGCAACCCTCGCCTATAACAGCGGCATGGATCATCGACGGCAAACCACAGGCGCGCAGCAAAATCCTGTCCACGAGTGAAGATCAGACGGCTTGCACTATTGTTTGGGATTGCAGCAAGGGCAAATTCAACTGGTATTATGATTTTGATGAAACAGTTCACATCATCGAAGGTTCGGTCAAAATTGAGGATGGCCACAGCCCCCTGAAAAAGCTGGGGCCAGGTGATGTGGTATTCTTTCCTGCAGGCTCGCACGCCGTTTGGACGGTTGATAAATATGTGCGCAAAGTTGCTTTCTGCCGCAAGATTTTACCGGCACCCATCGGCGCACTGGTTCGCGTGGCACGCGCGGTCAAACGCAAGTTGAAGCCCGCGCCTGCCGGCGGCTCGTTGATGGGAGCAAACTGACATCGTGCCAAAGCCAGTCCGCAAAGCGACATACACGCCCACATGGACCTATTTTGATGGGCGCTGGGCGGAAGGCAATGTCGCCATTCTGGGTGCCCGCAGCCATGGGTCGTGGCTGGGTTCCACCATCTTTGATGGCGCGCGCAAATTTGAGGGTGTGACGCCTGATCTTGATTTGCACATGAAGCGCATCAATGAGTCCGCCCGCCGCTTTGATCTTGTGCCGCTCGTTTCAGAAGACGAATGGATGGCGCTTGCTGCGGAAGGCATGGCGAAGTTTGAAGCCAAAAAGGCGCTTTATATTCGACCCATGTATTGGGCCGAGATGGGTGGAAGCGGGGGCGGCGTAAAGCATGATCCTGAATCAACCAACTGGTGCTTGTGCATCTATGAAGCGCCCATGCCCCAGCCGGGGAGCCTGACGGTGACTCTCTCGCCGTTTCGTCGCCCCAGCCCGGATACCGCCCCTGTGGACGCCAAGGCAGGTTGCCTTTATCCCAACAATGCGCGCGCCTTGGGCGAGGCGATTTCGCGTGGCTTTACCAATTGTCTGGTTCCCGATGTTCTGGGCAACGTTGCGGAATTGGCCAATGCCAATATATTCATGGCGCTGGGCGGTGAAGTTTTCACACCCGTTCCCAATGGGACATTTCTGGACGGCATTACGCGGCAACGCGTGATTAAGTTGCTGCGTGGTGCCGGTGTTACGGTTCATGAGGCGGCGCTACGCCATCGTGATTTTCTGGAAGCGGATGAGATTTTCTCATCGGGCAATTTTTCGAAGGTTCTCCCCGTTACGCGCGTGGAAAGCCGGGAATTACAACCTGGCCCGCTCTATAACAAAGCGCGCCGCCTCTATTGGGATTACGCTCACGGGAAGCTTTGAGTTTCAGATTTCAAAGATCGAAAATTCGGTGTCGGCCAGATCGCAGAGTTGTGGCTGGTGCGGACCTTTGACAAATTTGCGGCCGCGTTTCTCAGTGTAAAATCCCGATAGTCCGGGGATGGGCGCGTTGGCATCAAATGCCAGCAGGGGCGCTGCCTTGGTTGCGAAATGACGGCCGAAATTGCCAGCAAGCCTTATAAGTTCCGTCTGGCTTGGTGCATGGATTACAAACATCGCGGGAAGTTTGATAAGACCAGAGCGCATGGCAAAACGGCGAAATACGAACCCTGACAATTTGCTCGCTTCTTCCGCGACCAGCACCGTGCATCCCCATTGGGCGTGGCGCTCCAGCAGTTCGAAATCAGGAAGCTTGCGAACATCGGCGCGTGTCTCCATCGTGGAAAAATTCGAAATGACAACGCCGGCTTGGGGGCGCGCCAGAGCGGCGGCCGCGAAGAACAGTCCGTTGCAATATTTACGGTAGCCTTGTTTTTCGACAACGTCCCACGTGCTGGGTGCCGCTGTCACATTGGTATAGCTGGTGGCACGGTTCTTCAAAGCCATGGCGGCCAGTTGATGAGCATAAGCCCGGAACTCAGGCTTTACATACCAGCTGGCCAAATTGGTGAAATTGCCCATCGCGCCGTCAATCATGCGCGCGCTGGCGATCATAAGGATAACGCCGACTAAAGCGCCATCAGCGTCCAGGCAATAGCCGAACTGCGGCGCATTTTCTGGTACTTTGCGCCCCTGCATGCGGTCAAGTCCAACTTTCCAATGGGCAGCTTTGCGGCGCGGGAAGCCTCCAGCGAGCAGAGTTGCAACGGCGGCCAGATCCATCTCAGTGATCTGTCGGCAACGGATTTTGGCGGGGGCAGGCGCTAGCATATGCTTAACCACAACTAGAGTAGAATTCCATTCAACTTTGCAGAATGCCTATATGTGACTGCAAATATGAAGGAGCGGTATAGATGGCGGCAAGAGATATTGTGATTGCCCAAATCGAGCAGGTGGCAGCCCAGCAGAGCAAGAAACTTCGTCCGCTCACTGATGATCTAAACTTGCTTGATTCAGGTCTCGACTCTTTGTGTTTTGCCATTCTGGTGGCGAGGCTAGAAGACAAGATGGGCTTTGATCCTTTCACGGTTTCTGATGATGTTGAATTTCCCGTGACGCTTGGCGATTTCATCCGGGCCTATGAGAATGCCCCCACGCAAGCCTGAAACCCTCTCGGAGGCATTGAAGCAAGCTCAACCTCTTGAGCAGAGCTTTCTCAGTGATGGCACCCAGCGCCTGAGCCTGCAGCAATTGCTGAACAGTGCAGAAAGCCTTGCCTCTGGCTGGGCGGGGCGATCGGTGATGATTGCAGTTGCCACGCAATTTGAAGCGGCACGCATTTTGGTCTGTCTTGATGGCGTGGCTCATCGTCTTTTGCTGCTGCCTCCCGATATGAAGGCCGAGCACTATGCCTCAATGGTACGCGATGCTTCTGTTGATACGATCATTTGCTCTGAGCCTGCACCGTTTGTGGGACTGAATGTCGATGTTGTGGTTTTGGATGACGCCTTGCCAGCCATGACGCATATCGCTAGTGCAAGCGAGACTTCTACCCAGTGGCTGATGCTTACGTCCGGCACTACCGGAGAGCCCAAGATTGCGGTTCACAGCTTTGCTGCCTTGACGGCGGCCATTTCGCCACTCCCTCCGTCGCAGCGACCATCATGGGCCACGTTTTATGACATTCGCCGCTATGGGGGTTTGCAGATTTTCCTGCGCGCCATGCTGGCTGGTGGTTCGCTTACCCTCTCACGCCCGGATGAAGTGGTGGTTGACCATTTGAAGCGGCTGACTGCCGAAGGTGTCAGCCATATGTCCGGAACGCCTACCCATTGGCGCCGCGCTTTGATGAGTGATGCGGCTTCGATTTTTCACCCCCGTGTCGTCAGGCTTTCAGGCGAGATTGCCGATCAGGCGATTCTCGATGGATTGAAAGCGGCATTTCCTGATGCAGCGATTGGCCATGCCTATGCGTCAACCGAAGCTGGCGTGGGCTTTGAGGTGACTGACGGTCTTGAAGGTTTCCCCGCGTCTTATCTTCAAGCGGCACCCGGCGGTGTTGAGCTCAGCATCGTTGATGGATCGCTCCGCATCAAGTCCTCGCGCATGGCAAGTGAATATGCGGGCAGGCCCGATCTTGTTCTGGTCAACGCTGATGGCACAGTAGACACCGGAGATATTGTCGAGACGCGCAATGGGCGATGCTATTTTGCCGGGCGGCGCGGCGGCATTATCAATGTGGGTGGTCTCAAGGTTCATCCCGAAGAAGTTGAATCTGTCATTAATCGTCACAGTGCTGTTCGCCAATCACGCGTGCGCGCCCGCAA
>JBDSTO010000074.1:0-12716 GCA_039928255.1 Aestuariivirga sp.
GATGAAATGTCACGTCCATGGTTTTGAGGCGCTGGTTCAAGGCATCGAGGCTTTCAATGGCGCTGGCGTCGATGTCATTGACGGCTGAACAAATCAGAACGAAGTGCCTTGCCTCCGGATGTTGGATTACAAGCTCCGTCACGCGTTCCTCAAGGAATTTTGCGTTGGCGAAATAGAGGCTGCCATCCACACGCAGGCTTAACATGCGGGGCGAAGTCAACACATCGTGGCGTTCAACATTGCGAAAATGCTCCGTACCCGGAATAATTCCAACAACTGCAATATGGGGGCGGCTAGTGCGATAGAGTACCATGATGATCGACAGCAACACACCACACGAAACACCAATTTCAACGCCAAACACGAGGGTCAGAAGAATGGTTGCTGCCGCTGCCGAGAAATCAGATTTTGAATAGACCCATGTTTGCCTCAGGATTGCGAGATCAGGGAGCGACATCGCAGCAACGATAATGGTGGCGGCGAGAACCGCGTTGGGCAGATAGTGAAGCAGTGGCGAGAGCACGGACGTTACAATCATCAGGCCAACGATTGTAAAGATTGATGCAATCGGCGTTTGCACACCTGCATCGCTGTTGACCACCGTGCGCGAGACTGCACCCGTCACCGGAAATCCGCCACTGAAAGCTGCAATCACATTGGCGCTGCCCAGGCCCAACAATTCCTTGTCGGGGAGAATAAGATCGCGGCGTTTGGCAGCATAGGCTTGTGCGGTTGAAACCGAACCGACAAAGCCGATGATGCTGATCAATGCGGCGGGCAGCAGCAACGATCCATAGAGCTTCACATTGACGGGTGGGAGCGTGAAGGGCGGAATTCCTCCCTTCAAATCTCCGACGATGGCAACACCTTGGGCCTCAAGACCCATGACATAGACGCATCCACCGCCGATTGCTCCCGCAATGAGAGGCGCTGTGCGGGAGAGCATTTTTGCGTAGTGCGGGGAAAGCCCCAGCTTTTCCAGAAGGGGCGCCAGATACATGCGTGCCAGAACCAGAAAGATAATGGAGCCTGTTCCAATCATAACCGTGGGCGGATTGAGAAGGTGGAATTTGTCGACAAGTTGGGGAATGATTTCCAGCAAGTCATTGCCATGTGCGTCGATGCCGAGAATGGTTTTCACTTGGCTTGCAGCGATGATGATGGCGGCTGCCGTGATGTAGCCGGAACTCACGGGGTAACTCAGGAAGTTGGCGAGAAAGCCCATTTTGAAGAGGCCCATGCCAATGAGGATGAGACCTGATGTGAGGGCCAATGCCAAGGCAATCGACGCATAGTCGGGTGTGCCCTGCAATGCGAGACGCGAAAGTACTGAGGCCGTCATCAATGAAGTGATGGCAAAGGGGCCGACGGCGAGGGTGCGGCTCGTTCCAAAGATGGCATAACCCAACAGGGGCAACATCGCGGCATAGAGGCCGGTTGAAGCGGGCAGACCGGCCTGCAAGGCATAGCCCAATGATTGCGGTATGAAGAGAAACGAAACAATGGCAGCGCCAAACAAATCCTGAATGAAAGTTTGGCGATCATAGGTGCGGAGCCAATAGAGGATCGGGAAGATTCGGCTCAGGCCCGTTGCAGTTCTCACGTTTCAAACCTCGGATCGAGACGGCCCAACCAACAGTGATTTGCGGCGATTTTGCCAGTCAAAGCCAACCCTAACCGCAATTGGTTACGATTATCAACCATTGGAGCTTTGCCTTTGACGGCAAATGTTCTTCGCCGTAAGTCCGGGGCATGAGTTTTTCCAAACTGGTTATGAGCCGCACGCCAACCCATCCATTTATTCTTGGGGATGATGGTCGCGATTTCACCTATGGCGCGTTCTGGCAATTGGCGGGCAAGCTGGCGCAAGCGTTGGGGCAGGCGGGCGCACGACCGGGCGATCGCATTGCAGTTCAGGTCGAAAAATCGGTGGAAGCCGTGGCGCTGTTTTTTGCCTGTGTGCGGGGAGGCTTTGTGTTCTTGCCCCTCAACACGGCCTACACGCCATCCGAAATTTCATACTTTGTGAGTGATGCCGAGCCCGCCATTTTTGTGTCGGCACCGGGCAGACCCGCAACCCAAGGGCCCCGGCATTTGACGTTGGATGATGCAGGCGGCGGCACGCTGATGGATCTGGTCAAGGTTTGCGATGGGGCAACCTCTGACCATCCATCAGACGCGGAAACATTGAGCGCCATTCTTTACACATCGGGCACTACGGGAAAATCAAAAGGGGCGATGCTCAGCCAAGGCAATTTGTTGTCCAATGCGCTGGCACTTGTTTCGGCGTGGCGGTTCACGGCGCAAGATCGTTTGATCCATTCGCTGCCCGTTTATCATACGCACGGGCTCTTTGTTGCCACCAACACAGTTTTGGCCAGTGGCGCTTCAATGTTCTTTAGACGTAAATTTGATGCAGGCGATGTGATTTCACTGTTGCCGCGTTCAACCGTGCTCATGGGTGTGCCGACATTCTACACAAGGCTTTTGGCGCGGCTCGAATTCACCAAAGACAGTTGTCAAAACATGCGGCTGTTTATCTCCGGTTCAGCGCCGCTGCTGGGTGAAACTCACCGCGAATTTTCTGCGCGCACGGGACACGCCATTCTGGAACGGTACGGCATGACGGAAACCAACATGAATACGTCGAACCCCTATGAGGGTGAGCGGCGACCAGGTTCAGTGGGGCAGGCACTTTCGGGGATTGATGTGCGGGTTGTCGATGGCATGATTGAAGTTAAAGGCCCCAACGTGACTAAAGGCTATTGGCGCAATGAGGAGAAGACCAAAGCCTCATTCACCGCGGATGGTTATTTCATCACGGGTGATCTTGGGGCTTAC
Source organism: Aestuariivirga sp. (assembly GCA_039928255.1). GTDB lineage: Bacteria > Pseudomonadota > Alphaproteobacteria > Rhizobiales > Aestuariivirgaceae > Aestuariivirga. The sequence goes on from JBDSTO010000074.1 coordinate 2,842, forward strand.
GACGATGACGGTTATCTGGTCATTTCTGGCCGGGCGAGTGACCTTGTCATCACTGGTGGGTTCAATGTTTATCCCAAGGAAATTGAAGAACAGATCGATGCCATGGAAGGTGTCCTTGAAAGTGCGGTTGTCGGCATTCCCCATGCGGATTTCGGCGAGGCGGTGACGGCTGTTGTGGTTCTCCACAAAGGTACAAAGCTGAGCGCTGAGACGATTATTCAAAGGCTTCGGAAAAGCCTGGCGGCATTTAAGATCCCAAAATCGGTTCATTTCGTGGATGATTTGCCGCGCAACGCCATGGGCAAGGTGCAAAAGAAGCTGCTCCGCGAGCAGTTGGGCAAAAGTCTTTGAGAATCAGCAATTTCCATTGGTTTTCCCACAATTTCAAAGATTTAATCCCAAGGTTGACAGCCTTCATCCGCAACACTATGGTCCGCCCGAAATTCAAGGCCGGATTGGCCTTCAACAATAGGTCAAGTCCATGAAAGTCCGCAATTCTTTGAAGGCCCTGATGAAGCGCCATCGTGACAACAAGCTGATCCGCCGCAAGGGCCGGGTTTATATCATCAACAAGACGAATCCACGGTTCAAGGCCCGTCAGGGCTAATAGCCGTTCACGGAAATTTTAACCGCGTCGAAGCTGCTTCGGCGCGGTTGATCGTTTTTTGCGGTGTGGATTGTGCTATAATCACGCCATGCGCCGAACTCTCATTGCTTTCTTCCTCGCGACAGGTCTTCCCGCTTTGGCCGCGGCACAAACGGTTCCCGCTGCGCCCGTTGAAAAAAGCGACACACTGAAACCTGCCGAGCAACTCGATCAGCTTTTTGGAAAGCTGCACCAGACATCGGTTGATTCCCAATCCATTGAAAAGAATATCTGGGATTTGTGGGCGCGCAATCCATCTCCCACTGCTGAAGTGTTGCTGGCGCAAGGCACTGCTGCGATGAACGCCAATGAGTTGGATGCCGCAGAGCAGACGCTCATTCAACTTGTCGAGTCCTATCCTGATTTTGCTGAAGGATGGAACCGTCGCGCCACGCTCTATTTCATGGAAAAGCGTTACGACGCATCACTGGTTGATATCGAACATGTGCTGGAATTGGAACCTCGTCATTTTGGCGCACTTGCGGGCAAGGGCATGATCTTGCGCCTACAGGGCAAAACCATCGAGGCCTTAAAGGTTTTGCACGAGGCCCTGCAGATGAACCCGCATATGGATTCGGTGGCCGAGGCCATCAAGGACATCGAAAAGAACGATCCCAATATTTAGCATCAACAGCCAATGCAGTTCGTGATGTTTAAACGCCCTTGCCGCCTGGGCCGATGGTTGCAATGCGCAGCATGTTGGTGGTGCCGGGCGCACCAATGGGAACACCGGCCGTGATCAAGATGCGTTCGCCTGGCTTGGCAAAGCCCTCACTGAAAGCCAGTTCGCCTGCATGGCTCATCATGTCGTCAAGTGACTTGGCATCAGGAACGATCAGAGAGTGAATACCCCAGGTAAGGGTTAAGCGGCGCGCCGTGTTCACGATCGGGGTCAATGCCAGAATTGGCATTGAAGGCCGTTCACGGGCCAATCTTGCGCCAGTGGAGCCGCTGCCTGTGTAACAAACGATGGTGGGAACTTTCAGGGTTTCAGCAATGCTGCGGGCAGCTGCTGAAATAGCGTCAGCTGGTGTTGCCTCAGGCTCGTTGCGCTGGGCATGAATGATGCCGCCGTAATAGCTGTCGCCCTCAGCTGACTGGGCAATCTTGTCCATGGTCTGGACAGCCTTTTCGGGCCAGGCGCCAGAGGCGCTTTCAGCAGAAAGCATGACAGCATCGGCACCTTCATAAACGGCGGTGGCAACGTCTGAGACTTCAGCGCGGGTGGGCACAGGCTCGGTAATCATTGATTCGAGCATTTGCGTTGCGACAACCACGGGCTTACCAAATTTGCGGGCGGTGCGTGTGATGTGTTTCTGGCGGGCGGGCACGGTTTCGAGCGGCAGTTCCACGCCCAAATCGCCACGCGCCACCATGATGCCATCGGCGATTTTGAGAATTTCATCGAGCACGGGAAGTGCTGACGGCTTTTCAATCTTTGCCATGACGCCGGCGCGGCCCTTGATCAGAATGCGGGCTTCGGCCACGTCTTCGGGGCGCTGCACGAAGGAAAGCGCTATCCAGTCCACGCCAAGGCTTGCTGCGGCTTCAAGATCGGCACGGTCTTTTTCTGTGAGGGCAGGGATGGGCAGCAATGTGTCTGGCAGGTTGACGCCCTTGCGATCTGACAACACGCCGCCATAGATCACTGTTGTATCAAGCCTGGTTGGCGAGCAGGCGGTGATTTCAACGCGCAAGCGGCCGTCATTCAGAAGGAGGTTTTCGCCCACTTTGGCGCCTGCAAAAATTTCGGGGTGTGGCAGGTAAACGCGGGTCTCATCACCGGGCTCAACATTGGTGTCAAAAGCGAAGCTTTGGCCCGCAAGGATTTTCACTTCCTTGTTCTTGAAGGTGCCGATGCGGATTTTCGGTCCCTGCAAATCGGCTAGAATGCCAATGGGCCGTTTCACTTTTTCTTCAATGGCGCGGATGTGGCCATGAAGTTCGCGCAGCATGTCATGCTTGGTGTGGCTCATGTTGATGCGGAACACATCAACGCCGGCGAGATAGAGTTTTTCGATCATCTCGCGTGAGGAAGAAGCCGGGCCAAGCGTGGCCAGGATCTTTACTTTACGTGTTCTGCGCACTTTTAATTACTGTCCTTGAGTTGTCTTTTCGCCGGACAATGAAACGGTCCAGTCGGTTTCTTCCCCGGTGTCGACTTCAAAGAAGCCCTGCTTCTGATAGCCACGCTCGGTGCAGTTCTCGATGCCCCTGATGGTGAAGATCTTGTCCCTGGTGCAAATCAGGGCCTTGCCGCCCCATGAGCCGCCCTTGTCCGCATCCAGCGCGTAAATGTAATAGTAGCGCGCAATCAAGGCGCCTTTCAGAATGGGCACGCATTTTTGCGGGTCGGCTTTCCACCAGCCTTCGCTGGCCCAGCCTTCCTTGTCCTTGTAGCCTACGGCCACCTGAACCCTGCTTGATGTGTTGTTGCACAGCTTCAGATCAGCTTTTGCAGGCGCAGCACCCAAGCCCATAAGGCCCAAGGCGCAGACAATGCCTGCCAGTTTTCTTGCCATGCGTCAGCTCCCAGATCGTTCAAATCAGCCCCGCAAAATGAGGAGCGCAAATCAGGCGGGAAATTAGGGCAAAGAGCGCCTTCCCACAAGTGTTTCGGGGCTGTGGATTAGAGACGGGCAAACCATTGGATAAAGAGTGCATTGCGCCTATGTAAACTTGATGGATGAGAAAACCCAAACTGAACTCGAAGCCGCAACCTTTCGCAGGCTGGTTGAGCATTTGCGCAAGCGCGACGATGTGCAAAACATTGACCTGATGAATCTTGCGGGCTTTTGCCGCAATTGCCTGTCGAACTGGTTTGAAGATGCAGCCAAGTTGCAAGGTGTGGCCATAACCCGCGATGAGGCACGCCAACATATTTACGGCATGCCGTATGATGAGTGGAAGGCCAACCATCAGGCGCCTGCCAACGAGACGAAGCTTGCCGCCTTCGAAAAAAACAAACCCCAATCACACTGAGAGAGCCCAAGACACCATGGCCGATAAGACCAAGACAACGTTTGCCGAAAGCCAGCTCAAGACCATTGTTGAGCGTATCGAACGTCTCGAAGAAGAGAAAAAGACCATCGCTGCCGATATCAAGGAAGTCTATGCCGAGGCCAAGGGCAACGGTTTTGATGTCAAGATTCTGCGCAAGGTAATTTCGCTCAGGAAGCGTGAGCCAGAAGACCGGCAGGAAGAAGAATCGATGATTGATCTTTACATGGCGGCACTGGGCATGAAGCCCGCCGTTGAAGAGGCGGCATAAAAGAATTCAATGCCTCATCCCGGCGCAGGCCGGGAGAGGGTTTTTTCGAAACGTTCTTATTTTGCCAAGCTCGGCCCCGGCCTTCGCCGGGGTGACGGAGCATTGTGTAATGATTTATGCGAGCGGGTTGAAAGAAAGCTTACACCTCAGTTCGAGGCGATAGCGCCCGTCTTGTCGGCTGCGACGGCGTGCTTCTTGGTACCGAAGTCGAGGTTGCCCTTGCCTTCGATGACAGAGGTTTGTAGATCCTGCTTGCCATCAGCGGCATGCTGGCTAGCACCCTCATCCGGCGAACCAATCAGCGAAGGCTGACCATCACGGCGGATTGTTGCATCGGAATTCAGTGAAAGCAGCGGCCACCAGTTGATGTCGCTGCCACCAGCCGATGCGATCAACGGCTTGATGGTTGGAAGGCCAGCGGCAGTGCCATTCTTGAGATCATGGACAAGGCTGGTCTTGGCGGCTTTGACAGTTGCGGGTTCGAGCGTCGGATCATCGGCGGCGGCGGCCATGAACGTACCCAGGCTGCCCGCTACAGGTGAAGGTTGATCACGGCCAGTCTGGCTTGGGGGTGGGGCGGAAGCCGCTGTAATGCGGATCAGCTTCTGGTCAGCCTTGATGTTGGCAGCGGCCATCAGCATCACTTCAACGGGCTTCAGGCGAGGCTTTGGAACGGGCATGCTGCGGCGCAAATCTGGAGCTTCTGAGGCATCAGCCGTTTCAGCCAGAGGTGTTGGCTGCCTGCCAGCTTTTGTTGGGGTGGCTGCATCCTGGGCCAGATCGCCCAAGGTTGCCTGTTGTTCGGAATCAACACCACGTGAGGCGGACTTGATCTTGGCTGGTGCAGCAGCTGCATCAGCGCTCAGGTCGGCCATGTCGTTGCCATCTTGGGCATAGGCTTCGTCAGCATTGTCCGGCGATTTGTCGGCCATGGCCACTTGCTGGGTGGCTGCGGCCTTCTTGCCAAAGCCCAAGGCTGCCAGAATGCCGCCAGACTTCGGTGCATTGGAAGCCACTTGCGTATCGCCATTTGACCAGGAGCTGCCATTTTTCATGCGACGCCCAACAGTCTTCATGTCTTCGCGCATGATGGTGGCCATCTGGTTGGGGCTGATATAGGGGCCCCAATGGCGGACGTGGCCTGAGTCAACATGCAGGAAGCCAGTTGGCCCACCGGCCGAGCGATAATAACCAACACCGCCCACCTGACGCACCAGGGCGCTGTTGCGGATTTTCAGGGTTGGAATATCGGGGAAATAGAAATCGATGGCTTTGCCGGCAATGTGCTGGCTTTCCTTCGCCACGTGGCGGCCGATACGATGGAGAAGAGCATTGGTCTGGGCTGAACGATAACCGCAAACAATGTGAATGGCGGCTTTGGAGCCCAAGTCTTCGTGAAGTTCCCAGACGAGATCAATGGTCTTGGGATCGATGGTGATGGTTTCCTTGCGGCGCCAGTCGCGCAGCAGATAATTGATCTGTTTCATGGCCGAGGGAACGTAGCGGCCATCCACCTTGTAGGTGATGGTCAGGCTTTCGCCGGTGTGCATGTGATAAAGGGAAATTGAACGTGTTTCACCACCAGCATCGGCCACTGCCCAGCCGCCAACCGCAAACATCCCTGTAAGGGCTACGGCACTTGCCACTTTGGTAAAACGTTTCTTCAATGTCTGACGCTGTCCCGCACGAAATAGACTCTTGACCATACGCAACATACCGGGCGGACCCGACTCCCACTAACTCCGTCCGGTATGCTTTAACTCAAAGCTTACACCGCAACGCGACATTGAACAAGAATGAGGCTGCTATGTGGCAAACCCCATGGTTAATTGACTTTGCCGCAGTTTGCTTAACAGGGATTTAAAAGCCTCAATTTTGTGTCAAACTGCCATCTACTTTGGGTGCATCGCCAGTTTGGGCAACAATATTGCCGTCATTTTGCAATTTACGATTGTTGGCCATGCCCGAAAATGCCTTCTGAATTGAGGCATCACGGCCATAAATGTCGTCATAATACTGGATTTTACCGTCGGCATCAGCCCAGGCGGTGAAGTAGGTCAAATGGACCGGAACCTTCTGGGGGAGCGCTACGGAATGGCTGTCGCCCTGTTCGATATTGGACGCCACTTTATCGGCGTCCCAGCCCAGAAGCGTCTGGGCAAACATGCGCGGGTTCTGGACGCGCACGCAACCATGGCTGAAAGCGCGCATGTTGCTCGCAAAAAGTTCCTTGCTCGGGGTGTCGTGCATGTAAATGTCATGGGCGTTAGGGAACAGGAATTTCAACTCGCCAAGAGCATTTCCAGCGCCTGCCGGCTGCTGCACGCCAAATTTCGGGTTTTTGCCCATGCCCCACCAGTCAACGGAACTGGATGATACCTGATTGCCGTTCTGGTCGGTTACCACGAACCCCTGGTTATCGAGATAACTTGGGTCGCGGCGGCTCTTAGGGCCATATTCATTGATGATGATCGAGGCTGGAACGCCCCATGTGGGGTTGAACACCACAGTCGAAATCTGGTCGCTGAAAGCATAGGTTTGCGTCATGGGCTTGCCCACGACGACGCGGCTTTTCCAGACAGAGGCGCCGTGATCCATCACGTTGACTTCAAAGGCGGCCTGGTTGACGAACACATGGCGCTCGCCAAGGTTCTTGGGCAACCAGCGCAAGCGCTCCATGTTATCCACAAGTTTCACACGATGATCATCACTGGCATCAAAGTTCATGACCTTGATGGTCTTGTCATCAAGATTGCCGGTGGGCTTTAGCTTGATCGAAGTCTGCATCGCCATCAAGGCGATTGAGGTTTCGTCGTCCAGAATTTTTGGGTCGGCGGGGGTCTCGGAATCCTTGGTCAGAAAGCCAAGCTGCACCAGGCGTTCGCGCACCGCTGGCAGGCGCTCATCAGATTTGCCGCGTTTTACTGCAGGGCCAAAAGCAACTTTGGTAATTGGCGTTGATGCTTGTTCATTCAACTTGGCCAGAGCTGCCTTGAATACTGCATATTGCGGGTTTTTTGGAGCCAGGCTTTCCAGATAGGCTGCGGGCTCTGCTGCATCGGCAAGGCCCAAAATCGTGGTGTCGGCATTGGCAGATTCGGGTTTCATGTCGTGATAGCGAGACAGGCGATTGGGGTCGAACTGGCCGCCTGAAATATTGCGGCCAAATTTCAATGCTGCCGCTGTCAACTCGACATCAAACTTCGCAAGCTTGTCGGCATCAGTTCCCAACGCGGCCTGCGGATTGTCAAAGCCCGACAAAATTTCAGGCTGGTAATTGACGGGCAAAAGCCCGTCATCCGTTGCCTTGGCAAACAGCTTCAACACGGCATCTACGCGCGGTGTGGCCTGGCCATTTTCGGTCCAGACGGGTTTGAAACTGCGCGCTGCGTAGAAAGCCAGAATAGCCTTCTTCTCGACATCGACGGCGCGAATGTTGGTGGCCTTGTCGGCCAGCAGATTGCGAATGGCATCAGCATCAGGCGTGGTAGAGGGGAGCTTTGCGAAAGCGACGTCAAACACCGATTGGGTGGGAAGCGGCACATAGGTCAGATTACCCATGCCCAGACCGGGGAGGGGGGCAGGCTCGGCACCATCGGCCAGCGCATTCATCTTGCCCTGGTTGCCATACAGCACACGCACGCCGTCTGGCCCCATTTCTTGGCGTTGCCACCAATTCGGCTTGTTGTCGCGGTTCGAGCCGCCGCCAAAAAGCTGTTCAAAGAAATTGGGTTTGCGGGGTGCCTGCTTGAAGATCGGCTTGCTGTCAGCCAACGCTGTACCCGCCATGGCCAAGGATAAAAACAGGCCAAGGACGATTTTCGAACGGGTGTTCCGCATAAGGCTCTCTCGCAACGGTTAGTGTTGGGCTGAAGTATACTTCAGTTTAAGGCGAATCAATGGATTGCGCCCCACAAAGAAATAAATAATTTCAGCCTGTGGCTTCTTCCAAACCGAGATCGCGCATCTTGCGATAGAGAGTTGAGCGGCCGATGCCCAATTTTCGTGCCACTTCAGACATTTGCCCGCGATAACGGTGCATCGCGAGCTTTATCATGTCGGCTTCAACCTGTTCCAGCGTGCGGATGTGTCCGCCATCGGTCACAATGGAAACGCCTATGGCATTGCCATCGCTGACTTGGCCTTGGACCGGACGGGCGATGGGCTCTGGCCTGCGTTGCAGGGCTTCAGGTGCTGGAGCAGCCGGCATGACAAAATCATAACCGGGAACCAGAGCTGCAATCTGCGGGAAGTCTGCAACATCCAAGGTCTCGGTTTCACAGAGAACAATCGCCCGGAAGACAGTGTTCTCGATCTGGCGGACGTTGCCTGGCCACGTATAGCCTTTCAGCATTTCAAGCGCGCGCGGTGTAACACCATGGACCTTGCGGCCCTCTTCAGCGGAAAGCTTGGTGATAAAATGATTGACGAGTGCGGGAATGTCATCCTTGCGGTCGCGCAAGGCGGGAACCATAATCGGATAAACGTTGAGGCGGTAATAGAGGTCTTCGCGGAACTGACCAGCCTTGACCATCTCGATCATGTTCTTGTTGGTGGCGGAGAGAAGGCGGATATTCACTTTGACGGGCTTTCTCGATCCCACGGGATCAATCTCGCCTTCCTGAATGGCACGCAGCAGTTTCACCTGAATGTCGAGGGGCAAGTCTGCCACTTCATCAAGGAACAATGTTCCACCATCGGCTTCGAGGAACTTGCCGAGATGTTTTGACGTGGCGCCGGTGAAGGAGCCTTTTTCATGGCCAAAGAGAATTGATTCAACCAGATTTTCGGGGATGGCACCGCAATTCACAGCAACAAAGGGCTTGCCAGCACGTTCGCTTTCGCCCTGGATGGCCCTTGCGATCATTTCCTTGCCCACACCTGATTCACCTTCGATGAGAATCGGAATGTTGGATTGTGCGCCGCGTCTGCCCAAGCGGATCACATTGGCCATGGCGGGCGAACTCGCCACCAGATCATCGAAGGTCAAGGCGCCTGAAACCTTCTTGTTCAGGCGTTTCACTTCCTCGGTGAGGGCATTCACTTTCAAGAGGTTCTGAATCGAGACCCGAAGGCGCTCGGGGCTTACGGGTTTTACGACAAAATCATCGGCACCAGCGCGCATGGCCTTGATGACGGTTTCAATTGAACCTTGCGAAGTTTGAACAATGACCGGCAGATCACCACGCACGGCTTCAAGCTTTTCAAGGAAGGTCATGCCATCCATGACGGGCATGACGAGATCGAGGATCACCAGGCTGATCGTGGCGCCCGTGTTGCTCTGTAGAATGTCGAGGCCCTTCTGGCCATTTTCGGCGGTGAATGCGTCAAAGCCAAAGCGCTTGACCATTTCTTCCAGGATGCGCCGTTGCGCGGGTTCGTCTTCAACAATGAGAACTCTGGAAGCCATAAGCGTGATCACTCATCTTTTTTTCTGGCAACGGCGACCGGCCGATGCGGTTAGAATGCGAGCAGTGTGCCGTCAAAGTGGTAAAGGGCACATTAACAAGCTAGTGCATTTTGGGATGATGTTGGGCATCGTTGTCTTTGCGCAAGTGATGGCCCATATAAATTTCATTGAAACAAGGATTAATCATGTCTGCACCTGCTGCCCTCAAAGATTTGCCACAGTGGAACCTTGCTGATCTCTATGCTTCGCCCGACGCCCCTGCGTTCAAAGCGGACATGGATCGCGGCGCTGCAGAGGCATCCAAGTTTGCCAATGATTATTCAGGTAAACTGGCGAGCTTGTCTGGCGCTGAGCTGGCCAAGGCAATTTCCACCTATGAACAGATTTCAGATGTACTGGGCCGCACGGGCTCTTATGCGCAACTTTATTATGTGGGCGACACGACAAATTCCGATCGTTCGAAATTTTATGGCGATGTGAGCAACAAGATCACAGAAATTTCGACACAACTTTTATTCTTTGAACTTGAACTCAACCAGATCGAAGAG
>JBDSTO010000075.1:0-8212 GCA_039928255.1 Aestuariivirga sp.
TGCGTCTGATCAATGCGCATCGTGTATCATTAGGGAAAAAGCCGTTGCGCGAAGCCCCACAATTGCAATTTGCAGCGCGCGCGCAGGCCGTTGACCTGATGGGGCAGGGGCGCGTTGGCCATGTTTCCTCGGGCGGGCACAATTTCGACTCGCGCATGCGGGCGTTGCGCGACGGGGCCATGGTGCTGCCATCGATGGCGGAAAATGCGGCGCGTGTCTCCAAGGCTGATGGTGATGATGAGGCACTGGCGCGTAATCTGGTGGCGCAGTGGCTGGGCAGTCCACCACACCGGCATGAGTTGGAATCGATTGAATATGTGGCAGTGGCCACTGGTGTTGTGCATGCGAATGGCAAGGTTTACGCCGACCAGATTTTTGTGGGGCCTGATGTTGAAACCAACATGAACCGCGCAATACCGCCTGCTCTGCCTCCAAAAGTGAAGGTCAACAAGAAGGCCGTACCGGGGCTTTATTAGCGCTCGTTATGATCAAAGACTGGTCTTTTCACGCGCGGCTGATGGTGCCTTCCAGCCTTGTCGCCTTTGCGACAGTGTTGGAGATGGTGCCGTACTTTCTAACATTGGTGTGCAGGAGTTCGAGGCGCTGGTCAGTTTCATCTGTGTCCACAATGATTTCGTAGGTCACGGCGCTGATGGACGGTGGCACATCTTCCCTGGTCCCGCGGAGTTTGATGTCAACACCGCGAAACTTGAAATGGATCATCGGCGAGACACGCTCGATGCCCTTGATCATGCAGGCGGCAATGGCGGCTAGAAACAGTTCAGCCGGGTTAAAGGCATCGGGTCTGCCATTGACATCGGTATCAAGCAGGATGGTGGCCTGTTTGGTGCTCGCTTGCGAGCCATGCGCATCAATTCTCTTGGCGCTGACTTGATAGTCCATGGTGGTGTCCTCGTGGCAATCTCTTAGTCTGGCCCACCGATCTCATGCGATCACCCTCTCCCCAAGGGAAAGGGTGACGCGACAAGTTAGGCCGAAGCGCCCATTGGCAGCTGCTTGACCTTCGGCGCCAAGGCCTTGGTGGCTGCGGCTTTGACGGCCTTCTGCAGCTTTTCAAAAGCGCGCACTTCGATCTGGCGGATGCGTTCGCGGCTCACGTTGAATTCCTGGCTCAGATCTTCCAGTGTGGCTGGCTCATCGCGCAGTTTTCGGGCTTCAATGACGCGGCGTTCGCGCTCATTCAAGCTTTCCAGAGCCGTGTTGAGGAAGCTGCTGCGGATTTCGCTTTCCTGATTGTTACCAAGAACCGTCTCCTGGCTTTCATTATCATCAACCAGCCAATCCTGCCATTCGCCTTCACCGTCGGCATCTGAACGCAAGGGCGCGTTCAGCGAGGTGTCACCACCCATGCGCCGGTTCATCGAAACAACATCAGATTCTTCAACGCCAAGGTTCTTGGCGATCAATTTCACATGGTCGGGGTGAAGATCACCCTCTTCCAAAGCCTGGATCTGGTTTTTCATGCGGCGCAGGTTGAAGAACAGCTTCTTCTGGTTGGCCGTGGTGCCAATTTTCACCATGGACCATGAGCGCAGCACAAACTCCTGGATAGACGCCTTGATCCACCACATGGCGTAAGTTGCCAGTTTGAAGCCCTTGTCTGGTTCGAACTTCTTCACAGCCTGCATGAGGCCGATATTGCCTTCAGAAATCACTTCGCCGATGGGCAGGCCATAGCCGCGGTAACCCATGGCAATCTTGGCCACGAGGCGCAAATGGCTGGTGATCAGCTTGTGGGCCGCTTTGGTGTCGCCATGCTCTTTCCAACGCTTGCCCAACATATATTCTTCTTCAGGGGCGAGCATGGGAAACTTGCGAATTTCCTGCAGGTAGCGGTTGAGGCTGCCTTCAGCATTCGAAATCATGGGCAAATTCATTGACTTAGCCATCTTTCCCCGTACTTTCCGGCCGTTTCATCCGGCCTCCGACCAACATGATATAGGAAGCAGTTTTCAAATTAAAAGGTACTTTTGTTGTCACATATAATTGATTACGTTTGGCGTCCGACTTTGGTTTGCCATATTTTTCTTGATATTGCCCGCAGTTGGTTGGATTGGGAGCCTAGGCTTGAAACAGGCAGTCATTTAAGTGGTTGATTTTACTATTCTCATTCCAGTTTTTGAAGAAACCAGCGCTTTGGCTTTCTCCAAGTTCTATTTTGATAGGCTGGGTCTGCGGCCAATTTATGTTCTCGATTCCAAGCGCATTTCCCGGCGCGATGAGGTGGAGCGGGTCATTGGACGGGAGGTGTTGATTTATGACAATCCCGGCTTTGTCGCGGAGGCCAATTTTGAAAGATTTGCTGCGCTTTCACCAACCGATTGGGTGCTTCGTATTGACTGTGACGAAGCTGTAACTTCCGCACTTGTGAAGCATGCCGACCAACATGTGAAGCGGGGCGGTAGTTCCATCAAGGGCTATGATCGCCGCCAGATGCGCTGGCATGAGGATGGTTTTCAGGCGGTGAAACATCTCATTCACCGCGACATTCAATACCGGCTGTTTGACCGGCGCAAAGTTCGTTTTCTTCACAAAATCCACACACCGGGGTACAAGGTGCCGCTCCTGCAAATGTTCCCTGCACCGGGATTGGCGCGCATCTATCATCTTCAATTCCTGTTTGAATCGCCTGAGCTGCGCCAAAAAAAGGGCGCGCTTTATAAGTCTTTGGGGCAGGCAGAGAAGTTCAATGAATGGTTCAATACACCGGTTGACAAGTTCAAATGGGAATCACTTGAAGATCCGGTGTTGACCGATGCTTACCGTGCTTGGCGCCAACAGCAGGGCATGGCCTAAAGTTTCTTCAGACCCTGTTTCAGCTTCGCCAGTGCTTCTGGCAACTTGCTTTCAAAACGCAGATGTTTTCCAGAGACCGGATGATCAAATCCCAGCACTGTGGCGTGAAGGGCCTGGCCGTGAAGATGGCCCAAAGCTTCGTTGGCCGCGTCATTCAGTTTCGATTTTGATGCGGCAAAGCCTGCGCCATAGACATGATCACCCAGAAGCGGATGGCTGATGTGAGCCATGTGCAGCCTGATCTGGTGGGTGCGGCCCGTTTCAAGACGGCAGCGAATGAGCGAGGCCACCACTGGATTGCCGAAGGTTTCCTCCACCTCATAGTGTGTAATCGCGGCGCGGGCCGTTGCAGATTTTGATACTGCCATTTTAAGGCGGTTGGTGGATGAGCGTTCGATCGCTGCGTTGACCGTTCCCGAACGGCGTTCCAAGGCACCCCACACGAAGGCCAGATATTCACGCTCCATGCGCCCGTCGCGGCCATGTGCGGCGAATTGGTCTGACAGGCCCTGATGGGCTTTGTCATTCTTCGCGATGACCAGAAGGCCAGAGGTTTCCTTGTCCAGACGATGGACGATGCCGGGGCGTTTTACGCCACCGATGCCGGAGAGTGAATCGCCACAATGGGCGATCAGCGCATTGACGAGGGTTCCCGTCTCATTACCAGCACCGGGATGGACCACGAGGCCTGCGGGCTTGTCGATGACGATGAGGTGCTTGTCTTCATACACAATGTCGAGATCAATGGCCTCGCCCTGCGGCTCGGCGGGGGCGGCTTCGGGCATGGTGATCAGCACATGTTGTCCCGCCTTGATCTTCACGCTGGCATCGACAACCACGCCGCCGTCAACCGACACATGCCCTTCGGCGATCAATTTCTGAAAGCGGGCGCGGCTGTGTTCGGTGAAGGTTTCGGCCAGAAATTTGTCGAGGCGAGATGTGCCCGCAGCGGTGGCTTGCAACGTCGTTACCATCGCGCGGCGTTACTCTCGATCAGTCGACCTTGCACGAAGCATCGCCTGCAGTTTTGTAGTTGGCCTGGAAGGTGGGCATGCTGCCTTCGCGTCCGGTCAAATCCATATCCTTGTCGCCCAGTCCAAGCGTTACATAGGGTTTTTCGGTGTCGGGAATGATGTAATCGATTTCGAGGCGCTTCTTGGCCGCGCCCCAAAGTCCATGGCCGATCAATTGTTCATTGGTGGCGTGGGCAGTGAGAAAGCGAAAAAGTGTTGGGCCACATTCGCCACCATCGCTGACGGCCACGCCGCAGAAATCAGCGCCACAGGCGGCGATGTCGATGGTCTTGTAAAACTTGCCTTTGGCAGAGAACACGGGCTTTTCATCGCTCACGGTCCAACGTCCGAAATATGATGCGTCGGCGCGGGCCATGCTGGCGCCCCAGGTCATGGCTAGGCCAAGGCTTGCAAGCAGGATAGAGTGGGTAAGATGAGACCTGTTGAACATGAGAACCTCCTGGTGTCGCCAAGCTTGCCGATGAATTTGGTGATCTGGCGCTTGTCAATTTTTGTCATGTTAGCGGGTCTTGCGGTTTTTGTCACCTTTGCAGCACTTCGCGCGATTTCCGAAAGCTGGATCAACGATGACTTTCCAGAAGCACTGGCGGTGAAGCTTGAACTTTTGCCCTTCATCTTTCCCGTGCACATGATTGCGGGCGGACTTTCGCTGGTGCTGGTGCCTCTGGCTCTTGCCTTGCGGGGAACGCGCTTTCACCGATGGGCGGGGCGTGTTGCAGCCATTGATATTGTTGTGGCGGGCCTCACGGCGATTCCGGTCGCACTGGAGCAACCCGTGACACGAATTTCAGCGGCAGGTTTTACCGCGCAGGCTTTGACGTGGATGGTGTTGCTGGGGTTTGGCATCTGGCATATTCGCCATCGCCGCATTGCGAAGCATCGCGTGTTCATGTTGCTGGTGGCGGCGGTGACCTCTGGTGCATTGTTCTTCAGGATTAATCTGGCGCTGTGGAACGTCGTCGGCGAGGGGCGGCATTTCAAAATATTTTATGCGTGCGATGCGTGGGTGGCCTGGATGTTTCCACTGATCATCATGGCGTTGCTCATTAAATTTGGCGGGTTGAAAAACCTGTGGCCCAAAGCTGCTGCATCGACTAATCCCGCCTGAATGGAAGATCACACGCCTGTTAAAATTCCCCTGACACCACGCCAAAAGCGTCTGTTGCGGCTGGTCTATGTTCTGGGCGGCATTCTGGCGGTGATGTTTGTTTTTGTTTTGGGGGCGATTACCTATCAGGTTGCGCACCTCAAGTGATTGGCCTTGCGGCCATGCGCAGGCCTCGCCTATGGTGGTTTTGAAGGTCCCTTCGTCTATCGGTTAGGACGGCAGCCTCTCACGTTGCAAAGGCGGGTTCGACTCCCGCAGGGATCACCAGTTGCGGGCGGGTGCCTAAAACTTAAGTTATCATCGGCACTTAGCGGTTTTGCGACGCAAGGTCAGTCCCGCCCATTACCTTTCGTCAATGCGGAACCATTCGACGGGCCAAGCGTTGTTTCTCGACAAGATCATAATGTCGAGGACGCAAAATGGCACAAATTGCCGACACAAATTATTCACGCACGGGGGTGAGGGCAGAGCGTGTCATTCCCGAAACCTACCAGAGCGGCATTTCATTTTATCTGTTCAGCATTCTGTTTTCGGTGCCGCTTATCTGTTTTGCAGGTGCGCTGTTTTCTGATCTGGCCTTTGTAAAAGATCCCGACATCCAATGGTCGAATTTTTCATCGTGGCTTCTCGCGTTCGGTATTTTCTTTCTAGGGGTCGTCATTGTTCTCAATCTGCTGCGTTACCTGATAACAATGAGGCGTAGGCGCCAACCTGTGAGCTGGGTTTTTGGAATTGTTGTTCTGGCCGCATTTGTTGCGGGGATGTTTGATAATTTCATTCACAGCCACGACGGGTGGACTTCCGTCTGGCCTGTGGGGCTGACGCTATCGGCCGTGACGCTGGCGCTTCTGGTTGTCGCACTCGTCGTCAAAATTACATCACTCACGCACAGTTATTTGGTGGATGCATCATGAAATTTTCTTCCGTAAAAACGGGCAGCATTGCCCTTTCATTCTTTGCCATTCTGGCACCGCTGGCTTTGCCTGTTCAGGCAGACGACAAGGCGTCGAGTTTCGATCGCACAACACAAATGGGTCCTGACCCGTTTCTGCCTGAGCCCAATTCCTACCTCATTCCGCCCATGAAGGTTGCAAAGCCTGTGGGCTGGAAAAATGGTGAAATGCCGACGGTGCCTGCAGGATTTAAAGTTGAAGCAATTGCATCTGGGCTTGCCCATCCTCGGCAGCCCTATGTCTTGCCCAACGGCGATGTCTTGGTCGTTGAATCAAATTCGCCAAAGCTTGAATCTGTAAAGCGGCCCAAAACCATCGTTATGGGCCTGGTCATGGCGTCTGCTGGTGCTGCCGAAAAAACCGAGAACCGCATTTCGATCATCCATGATGGCAAGGCCTCGGTGTTTCTCGATGGATTGTATTCGCCCTTCGGCGTGGTGCTGGTGGGCAATGATCTATATGTGGCCAATACCAACGCCATCATGCGCTATCCCTACAAGGACGGTGACATGAAGATCACCGATGCTGGCACAAAATTGACAGACTTGCCTGGTGGCCCCATCGACCATCACTGGACCAAAAGCCTCACCGTGAATGCTGACGGAACGAAGCTCTATGTGGGTGTTGGTTCAAACAGCAATATTCTGGAAAACGGCATCGGTGCGGAATTGGACCGCGCACAAATCTGGGAAGTTGATCGCGCAAGTGGCGCGCATCGCACATTTGCGAGCGGTCTGCGAAATCCCAATGGTCTCAACTTCTATCCCGGAACACAGACATTGTGGGCTGTCATCAACGAGCGTGATGAGCTGGGGCCTAATCTCGTTCCTGACTACATGACGTCTGTTAAAGACGGCGCATTTTATGGCTGGCCGTTCAGTTATTACGGACAGCATCTTGATCCACGCGTCAACCCGCAGAACCCTGAGCTTGTGGCCAAGGCCATACCTCCTGACTACGCTTTGAGTTCACATGTTGCGCCGTTGGGACTGGCCTTTAATTCAGGCGCGGGCTTCCCCGAGAAATATAAGGGCGGTGCATTCATCGGCGAGCATGGAAGCTGGGACCGTGATGAATTCAACGGCTATCAGGTGGGCTTTGTGGCCTTCGCTGATGGAAAGCCCGTTGGCAAGGTTGAGCCTTTTGTGACGGCGTTTCTCAATGACAGGCAAGAGGCCCGTGGGCGGCCTGTGGGCTTGGCTTTCGACAAGGAAGGCGCTTTGATTATTGCCGATGATCTTGGAAACACCGTGTGGCGGGTGAGTGCCGACAAGCAATAGGGAATGGCTCGCAATTTGATCGCGGGCCTTAAGCCTATTCCTTTTGACCGAATTGCAGGGCCTTGATGCGTTGTGCCAGCGAAATGACATTGGCAACCGCGCCTGATTTAGGTGCCTCTTCTGTAGGGGCGACCGCATCTTCAACGGTTTCCGGTTTCATGGTCTCTTGAGACGTTGCTGTTACCGTTTGCAGCATCTTGTCCAGGGAGCGCAACTCCTCCGACATTGCGTTGGCTTCGCGTTCAGCGTCCGCCAATTTCTGATCCAGAGTAGAAGGACCGGTTGTAACTTCTGGTCCGTCTTGGGGCAGGGGCAAGGGCTTCGTATCGGGCTTTGCTGTCATTTCTGAGGACAGGTTGGTCAACTGATTAATGCGTTGCTGAATGCGGCCTTCGGACGTTGTTTCCTTGAACGGCATGGTGACCATCGGTTTTGGCGATGTGCCGGTGCCCAATTGTTCCACCGATTTGCCATCGGCAGGTTCCAAAAGTTTCAGGCTGGCCTGTGCTTCAGAAAGTCTGCTGGCAAGTTTGCGGTTTTCGTCCTGCAGGGTGACGGTGGTGGCGGTGAGATGTTTGATGGTTTCGGTGCAACTCACCAGGTCGGCTTTATAGGCGGCGATCTGGGTGTTCAGATTTTCAACGTCCTTGTTCCGCGCATCGAGGCCTTCTGTCTTGGCCGTCAAATCCTGAACCAGGGTTTGCACGCGGTTTCTGCTGCGCGATACCTCGGCCATCTGTTCAGTCATGCGCATTTTGATGTCTTGCAGGCGCAGTTCCAGCTTGCGGGCCATCATCGCGTGCTCAACACGCAGGCGGTCGCGGTCTGCCTGCAGTTCCAGCATGGCAACGGGAATTTGCCGTGCGTTCTTGCTGGCGCCAAGCCTGACGGCTAGGTTCCAGAATGCGCGACCCACAAGTAAAACCAGAAGGGCACAAAGCGCAAAGCCCAGTGCCACCAACATCAAAGTCTCTGTTTGAGACATGAACTCACCCACCCAGCTGTTACAAACTTAATCCA
>JBDSTO010000076.1:0-9466 GCA_039928255.1 Aestuariivirga sp.
TGAAATTCAAAACAATGCTCGCGGTAGCTGCTGCAGGCGTCAGCCTTCTGGCTATCCAGGCCAAAGCCGCTGAAATATCCATCGTGTCAGGCGCCACCGGTGGTGACCTTGAGTTCGTGCAGAACGAAGCCAAGGAATTCACCAAGCAGACAGGCGACACAGTCAAGATCGTGCCGATGCCATCATCCACCACCGATCAATTCGGCCAGTACAAGCTCTGGCTGGCAGCCGGCAACACCGACATCGACGTCTATCAGACCGACGTGATCTGGGCGCCACAACTCGCCGACCAGTTTGTTGATTTGACCGATGCCGCCAAGGATGTGGCCAAGGATCATTTCCCCTCCATCATCGAATCCCAGACCGTGAATGGCAAGCTCGTCGCCATTCCCTTCTTCACCGATGCACCAGCACTTTATTACCGCAAGGACCTCCTCGACAAATACAAGCTCACCCCGCCCAAGACCTGGGATGAAATGGCAAAGTCCGCCAAGGTTGTCCTTGATGGCGAGAAGAATGCCGACCTCCAGGGTTTCGTGTTTCAGGGCAATGCCTATGAAGGCCTGACTTGTGATGCCCTTGAATGGGTAAAATCCAATGGTGGTGGCCAGATCGTTGAGCCAGATGGCAAGATCTCGATCAACAATCCCAAGGCTGCCGAAGCGTTGGAACGCGCCAAGAGCTGGATCGGCACGATTTCTCCAAAGGGCGTCCTCGCCTACCAAGAAGAGGAAAGCCGTGGCGTCTGGCAGACCGGAAATTCCGTTTTCATGCGCAACTGGCCCTATGCCTATGCTTTGGGCAACAAGGATGACTCCAAGGTCAAGGACAAGTTCGACGTTGTGCCATTGCCCGCAGGTGGTGAAGGCGGCGCTTCGGCAGCAACGCTGGGCGGTTGGAATCTTGCTGTTTCGAAATATTCCAAGAACAAGGATGCAGCTGTGAAGCTGGTCATGTTCCTGGCCTCGAAGCAGGTTCAGAAGGACAACGCCATCAAGCAGACCCATCTTCCAACCATCGTCAGCGTTTATGATGATGCTGATGTGAAGGCGGCACAGCCTGTGCTGGTGAAGTGGAAAGATGTGTTTGCAAACGCGGTTCCGCGTCCATCTGCACCAACCAAGATCAAGTACAACGAAGTATCGAACCTGTTCTGGTCTGCGGTCCATGACACCTTGTCGGGCAATGGTTCTGCTGCCGACAACCTGGCGTCACTGGAAGGCAAGCTTGCCGATCTGAAAGGCGACGGCTGGAAATAACCGGCTGACCCCAAAGGCCCACAGGCGGACACTCTCTCCCGCCTGTGGGTTCCCCCTCATGATTTGAAATCAGGCGCGTCGGCCCGCGAGGGCTTGACGTGAGACAGGCGGCAACCCGATGACCAGCGCAACTCCGATCGTTCCAATCAATGACGCCCCGCTCGCGCAAGTGCCCATGCGCAATGAACTTCTGGCGGGACGCCAGCGCGCCGCGTGGATCTTCCTGGCGCCCATGGCGATTGCCTTGCTTGTGGTCGCGGCCTATCCGCTGGCGCTCTCGATCTGGTTTTCATTCACCGACGCCTCCCTGGTCCATCTTTCAGACGCGCAATTTGTGGGCTTCAAGAATTACTATCATTGCTTCAAGATGGATTCAGGGGCCACGCGCTGCAACGGCGTGCTGGTTGATCCGGCATGGTGGAATGCGGTGTGGAATACGGTGAAGTTCGGCGTGGTATCGGTCACGCTGGAAACCATCCTCGGCCTTGCCATCGCACTCGTGCTCAATGCCAATTTCAAGGGCAGGGGCATTGTGCGCGCCGCCATCCTCGTTCCCTGGGCCATCCCAACTGTTGTGTCGGCCAAGATGTGGGGCTGGATGCTCAATGACCAACTCGGCATCATCAACGACATGCTGCTCAAGGCCCACATCATCACCGAGAAAATTGCCTGGGTTGCCGACGCGCATTATTCGATGTTTGCCGTGGTGATGGTCGATACCTGGAAAACCATGCCCTTCATGGCGCTGCTCATTCTGGCGGGCCTGCAAATGGTGCCGGGTGATGTTTATGAGGCCGCCGAAATTGATGGCGTGAACAAGGTCAAAGTATTCTTCAAGGTCACGTTGCCGCTGATCAAGCCCGCCTTGATGGTGGCGGTGATCTTCCGCCTCTTGGATGCGCTTCGCATCTTCGACCTCGTCTACATCCTCACGCCGAACTCGTCGCAGACCAAAACCATGTCGGTGATCGCGCGCGAGAATCTTTTTGAATTCGACAAGTTTGCCTATGGCTCGGCGGAATCAACGCTGCTTTTTCTCTTCCTGCTGCTGATGGTGACGCTCTACATCAAAATTGGCCGCGTCAACCTTGACGGAGGTGTGCAATGAAAAACTCCTGGGTCAAAACCATCGCGTTTTATGCCTTCGTGGTGTTCATTGTGGTGCAGGCCGTATTCCCGCTCTATTACGCGATTATCACAAGCTTCAAATCTGGCACCGCATTGTTCGAGATCAGCTATCTTCCGACCAGCTTTGACCTCGCCAACTATCAATCTGTTCTTTTCAAAGGGCAGGGTGCCTTTATCGGCAATTTGTGGAATTCGCTCTGGGTTGCAACGCTCACAGTCACCATCGCCTTGTTCTTGGGCGTAACCGCAGCCTATTCGCTCTCGCGCATCAAATTCCGCGGCCGTGGTTTGCTATTGATGACCATTCTCGCGGTGTCGATGTTCCCGCAAGTGGCCGTGTTGGCAGGGCTGTTCCAGGTTGTGCAAACCCTGGGACTTTACAACACTGACTGGTCGCTGATTTTCTCCTACACCATCTTCACCCTGCCCTTCACCGTGTGGGTGCTCACCACCTTCATGCGCGATCTGCCGATTGAGCTTGAAGAAGCAGCAATCGTTGATGGCGCAACCCCATGGATCATCATCCGCCGCATCTTCATGCCACTGATGTGGCCAGCCCTGGTGACAACGGGCTTGCTGGCTTTCATTGCAGCGTGGAATGAATATCTGTTCGCCCTCACTTTTACGGCTTCCAGCGACAAGAACCGTACGGTGCCTGTCGGCATCGCAATGCTCTCAGGCAATTCCGATCATGAAATTCCCTGGGGTGCCATCATGGCGGCATCGGTCATCGTAACGTTGCCACTCATCGCACTCGTCCTCATCTTCCAGAAAAAAATCATTGCCGGCCTCACTGCTGGCGGCGTGAAGGGGTAATCATGGCAAACATCGAGCTTAAGAACGTCAAGAAATCATTCGGCGCCGTAGATGTGATCAAGGGTGTGAACCTCGACATCAAATCGGGTGAGTTCATGGTGTTTGTCGGTCCTTCGGGCTGCGGCAAGTCCACGCTGCTGCGCCTGATCGCCGGCCTCGAAGACATAACCTCTGGAACGCTTTCGTTTGATGGCAAGGTGGTCAATGCCTTGGCGCCCTCAAAGCGCGGCATCGCCATGGTGTTCCAGTCTTACGCGCTTTATCCCCACATGACGGTTTATAACAACATGGCCTTTGGCATGGAGCTGGCAGGTGGCGGCAAGGCTGAGATCAAGGCGCGCGTTGAAAAGGCGGCCGAGCTTTTGCAAATCACGCCCTATTTGACAAGGTTGCCAAAACAGCTTTCAGGGGGCCAGCGCCAGCGCGTGGCCATCGGTCGCGCCATTGTGCGTGATCCCAAGGTGTTCCTTTTCGATGAGCCCTTGTCCAACCTCGATGCCGCCTTGCGCGTGGCAACAAGGCTTGAAATCGCCAAGCTTCATCACTCGATGAACAACGTCACCATGATCTATGTGACCCATGACCAGGTTGAAGCGATGACGCTCGCGGACCGCATCTGCGTGTTGCGTGACGGATTGGTGGAGCAGGTTGGAACGCCGCTTGAACTCTATGAAAAGCCCGACAACATCTTCGTTGCAGGCTTCATTGGTTCCCCCAAGATGAATTTCCTCGACGGGAAATTCGCTGAAAGCCACAAGGCCCACACCATCGGCATCAGGGCGGAGCATCTCGAATTTGTATCAAAAGGTGGCTGGCCGGGAAAAATCATCCATGCTGAAACTTTGGGCTCCGACTCCTATCTGTTCGTCGATATTGGTGCGAAAGAACCCATCATCGTGCGCGAAAATGGCACAACCAAACATGGCCTTCATACCAAAGTTTCGGTTGCCCCGGTAAAGGGACGCGTGCATTCATTCAATTCTGACGGCCGGGCAATCAAGGCCACTTCAACGAGGAAAAAATGACGATTAATGTTCTGATCTGGCACGAGCATCGCCATGAGCAAACCAACAAGCTTGTGCAGTCGATCTACCCGAAGGGCATGGACAATGCGCTGAAGAAGGCCTTCACCGGACACAAGGATTTCAAGGTCGAAAGCGTTCGCCTTGACGATGACGCCGAACATGGCCTGAGCCAGAAGCGCCTCAACGACACCGACGTTCTGATCTGGTGGGGCCACATGGCCCATGGCGACGTGAAGGACCATATTGTAGAGCGTGTCGCAAAGCGCGTGCATGAAGGAATGGGCCTCATTGTTTTGCATTCGGGTCACTATTCCAAAATCTTCAAGCGCCTGATGGGCACACCCTGCTCATTGAAATGGCGCGAAGCAGGCGAGAACGAACGGATCTGGATCATCAATCCAAGCCACCCCATTGCCGCTGGCCTGCCCGAGCAGATTTTCATCGAGCATGAAGAAATGTATGGCGAGCCCTTCTCCATTCCAGAGCCGATGGAAACCGTGATGATCTCATGGTTCGAAGGTGGCGAAGTGATGCGCTCGGGCGTTACCTATCAGCGCGGGGCGGGCAAGATTTTCTACTTCCGCCCCGGCCATGAAGCCTATCCCACCTATCACAACAAGCAGGTGCTGCAGGTGATCCGCAATGCAGCTGGCTGGGCCTATAACCCGGCGAAGCCCTGGAAGGGGATTTCCAATGCACCCAATGTGCCGCATGACAAGGCGCCCGTTCCGCTTGAAGTGAAGGGCCCAAGACTCCACGCGGACGGTGAAGAGGGCTACAAATAATGGCTTTGTTTGCAAAATCATCCGGCAAGATCCGCCTTCTGGTTTTGGGCACAGGCGGCATGGCCGCCGCCCACGCCACGGCCTTCGCAGCTGACCCGCGCGTTGAAATGGTGGGAACGGTTGACGTGGTGCCGGGCCGTGCTGAAGAGTTTGCCAAGAAATTCGGCATCAAGAAGCACTTCACTGATTTGGACAAAGCCATCGCCTGGGGCCAGTTTGATGCCGCAGCCAACGTCACCCCGGATTCAATTCACTATCCGACGACGATGAAACTTCTCGCCGCCAAGAAGCATGTGTTCTGCGAAAAGCCCTTGGCCGAGAATTTCGCCCTCGCCGATGAAATGGCCAGAACAGCCGACAAGGCCAAGCTCATCAATATGGTGAACCTCACCTACCGCAACGTGCCCGCTATTCATGTGGCCAAGAAGCTGGTTGATTCCGGCGAGCTTGGCGAGATCCGCCATGTTGAGGCGAGCTATCGCCAAAGCTGGCTCGTGGGCAACGCCTGGGGCGCATGGGACAAGGAAGACAAGTGGCTGTGGCGTCTGTCGGAAGCCCATGGCTCCAAAGGTGTGCTTGGCGACGTGGGCATTCACATTCTGGATTTCATGAGCTTTGCCACGGGCATGATGCCGGTGTCCTTGCAGGCGCGCCTCAAGACCTTCCACAAGGCGCCTGGCGACAAGATTGGCAAATATGTTCTGGATGCCAATGACTCGGCCGTGATGTCGGTTGAATTGCCCAATGGAGCATTGGGTGTGATTCAGGCCAGCCGCTTCAACACCGGCCATGGCAATGAACTGCATTTAAGAATTTTCGGCACCAAGGGTTCGGTTGAAGTCAAACACATGGAAGACTGGACCGAGTGCCGCGCCTGCACGGGCGCGGATGTTCACACCTTCGCGTGGCGTCCGATCAAGGCTGAACCGGTTGAAACCAACTACCGCAAATTCGTCAACGCGATCGTGGCCAAGAAAAATGGCGACCCGGATTTCCGCCGCGCCGCCGACCTGCAAAAACTCTTGGACATGTGCTTCACCGAAGATGCCAGCCACGCGATGAAGGTTTGATTTGTCTTTTCCTATCTCATTCTCCCTCTGCGGGGAAGGTGTCAGGCGAAGCCTGACGGATGGGGGACAGTGGTAGATGTGAGCTCGTGTTGAAGCCACCCCTCCGTCGCTGAAGCGACACCTCCCCGGCGAGCGGGGAGGATGAAGAGATAGACAGAGACGTTTCCTCTGCCGCGCGCAGCGGCACGCCTTATCATTACCTTCCGGACATTTTTATTTAGGCAGATCACTCTCCTCACTCGCTTGTGAACGCATGGCTGCATCCGCGAAAACGTTGAAACTAATTCGGCTGGTGAAACGTCTCTACATCATGGACGCGATGATGCGTCAGTTAGAAGGAGACTAAAAATGACACTCACCAAAATCGCTCTCGCTGCAGGCTTTTTCGCCATTGTGGCCCCAGGCGCATCTTTTGCAAGCCAGACATCGCACTATGATCGTTGCAACACACCAATGATTGTCTGCGCACCAACGCAGAATCAGGTCGGCGTCTCGACCACGTCATACGGTGAATTGGAAGCCCATGGCATGAATGCAGCCACACCTCCAAGCCTGACGCCTGACGGTGCTGCGCCATCGACAAAAGTCATTGAGGCCAACAACGCTCCACAGCAAGTGGGCCACGAAACCGCGACCTATTGATTAACGTCATTCGGGTCGGCGTGAAATGGGAGCACCTGCGTGCTCCCATTCCTCTATCTTAGTGAAACTGCCAATCAATTCGCTATTGGTTCGAAAACACTGACAACGCCTTTGCCACGTTTCTTGCTGCCATACATTGCAGCATCTGCCTGCTTCAAAACTTGTTGGGGTTCGACAGGTGCATATTGCGACAGGGACACGCCAAGGCTTGCCCTCACCTTCAAAACTTTACCGGCACAATTGATCGGCAAGTGCACAGACTCAATAATCCTGCCAGCCAGATGTTGCGCATCATCCAACTCCATGACCTTGGCCTGAATAACCGCAAACTCATCGCCGCCAATTCGAGCGACGGTATCAGTTTCGCGCACTACAGTTTTCAAGCGCTTGGCAATTTCCTTTAGCACAACATCGCCAGCGTCATGGCCATTGGTGTCATTGATCGGCTTGAAATCATCAAGATCGATAAAGTGAACAGCAAAATGCTCCCCCCGCTTGGCAAAGGCGAAGGCGTGAACCAGGCGATCATCAAAATGCATGCGGTTGGAAAGCCCGGTCAGGCTGTCGGTGAACGCCATTGCAGCAATGCTGGCCTGCTTGTGTCGGTTCTCCGTTACATCTGTGTAGCTTGAAACAAACCCGCCTGCTGCAAGGGGTGTGCCCCGAATTTCAATGACGCGCCCATTGGGCCGCACGCGCTCAAACACATGGGCCACGCGCTGGCGCACCAGATCCATTTTCTGCCCGACAATTTCATTGACGTCGCCGGGGCCATATTCGCCGCGCGCGGCATTGAAGTGGAAGAGTTCGCGAAGGGTTGGATTTCCGTCCTCAAAAAGCGAGGCCGGATATTGGAGGAGCTGCCTTTGCTGCTGATTGCACAGCACAACCTCCAGATTCTTGTCGGTGAGAAGAATGCCGCCAGGAAAATTGTCGATGACAGCTTCCAGCATATTGACCCGCTCTTGCAGGGCCTCGTTTTCTCGCACCAAATCCTTGGTATTATTGCCGAAATCTACGACCTGTACATTGCTTGACATTGTCCTCGTTCCCCTGCTTCTTTTCATAAAGCATGGCAACCTAAGCTTGCTTCACGCTGGCTTTGGACAAGGCAGAGCAATAGAAACTGACTAAAAGTCAGGCTTGCGCCTTCACCTTCAAGCGATAGCCATGGAGCAGGGGTTCGGTGTAGCCGCTGGGTTGTTCAACGCCCTTGAACACCAGATCGCACGCCGCCTGGAACGCGAGTGATTTATCAAAATTTGCGGCCATTGGTTTGTACAGCGGATCACCCGCATTCTGCCCGTCGACCACAACCGCCATGCGTTTCAATGTTTCCATCACTTGCGCCTTGGTGCACACGCCATGCCGCAGCCAGTTCGCCATGTGTTGCGATGAAATGCGTAAGGTCGCACGGTCTTCCATCAACCCCACGTTGTCGATGTCGGGAACCTTGGAACAGCCCACACCCTGTTCAACCCAGCGCACCACATAACCCAAGAGACCTTGCGCATTGTTGTCGAGTTCTTTTTGAATATCGGCAGCACTCCAATTGGGGCGTGTTGCCACAGGCACCGACAGAATATCATCAAGCTTGGCCGGCGCGCGCGATTTGAGCTGCGCTTGAACGCCTGCAACATTCACGCGGTGATAATGCGTGGCATGAAGTGTCGCCGCTGTGGGCGAGGGCACCCACGCCGTTGTGGCACCAGCTTTCGGATGCGCAATCTTTTGCGCCAGCATGTCGGCCATCCGGTCGGGGATCGCCCACATGCCCTTGCCAATTTGCGCATGACCGGGAAGGCCAAGGGCGAGACCTTTGTCCACGTTCCAATTCTCGTAAGCCGCAATCCATGTGGCCGCTTTCATGTCACCCTTGCGCACCATCGGCCCCAGTTCCATCGAGGTGTGGATTTCATCACCGGTTCGATCGAGGAATCCGGTATTGATGAAAACGATGCGATCCTTGGCGGCGCGGATGCATTCTTTAAGATTGACCGTGGTGCGCCGCTCTTCATCCATGATGCCGATTTTGAGCGTGTTGGGCTTGAGGCCCAGCGCTTGTTCGACGCGGGAGAACAACTCCACCGCAAAAGCAACTTCTTCGGGCCCGTGCATCTTGGGCTTCACGATATACATTGATCCCGTGCGCGAATTGGCGCGGCGGCCATTGGGCCCAATGTCGTGAAGTGCGATGAGCCCCGTCACCATGCAATCCATGATGCCTTCCGGAATCTCGCTGCCATCATCAAGCGTGATGGCAGGATTGGTCATCAGGTGGCCCACATTGCGCACGAGCATCAGTGATCGGCCGGGCAGGGTGAGGCTCTTACCGTCAGCACTCACATAAGAACGATCCGGGTTGAGTTTGCGGGTGAAGGTTTTGCCGCCCTTGGTGATGTCTTCGGCAAGCTTGCCGTTCATCAGTCCGAGCCAATTGCGATAGACCAGAATCTTGTCTTCGGCATCAACTGCCGCAACTGAATCTTCGCAATCCATGATGGTGGTGAGCGCTGATTCAATCACCACATCGGAGATGCCCAACTTGTCCGCTTTTCCGATTTCGGTGGAGCGATCAAAAATGATTTCAATGTGAAGTCCATTGTTGACGAGCAGAATGGAATCTCGGCCCGCGCCCTTGCCCGCATATTGCGCCGGGTTTTCGAGCGCATTTGGCGAGAAGGTTTCGAGCATCGCCCATGTGCCTTTGGCCAGTGGAGCAGCCACATCGAGGAACTCGC
>JBDSTO010000077.1:0-12746 GCA_039928255.1 Aestuariivirga sp.
GCTCTTCCGAAATAAGCTCTCCCGCAACCCTGATTCGCTCATGAAAACGAACAAGATGGGGCGAAGTATAGGCATGGACCTTGAGGCCCGCGGCTTCAAGAATCGCCTGGGTGAAGGCCAAGGTCGAGCCCTTGCCCTTGGTCCCAGCAATATGAATGACAGGCGGCAACTTGTCTTGTGGATTGCCGAGCTTCGCAAGAATCCTCTCCATGCGGCCAAGGCTCAGATCAATGATTTTGGGATGCAGCGACAACAGCCGCATCAAAATGGCATCACTACGCGCCATGGTCAGGCGGAAACTGGGACCAGCGCACCCGCCGTCACTTCGCGCGCATCAGCACGCATGAGCAGCCGGGTAACCCTACTCACGGTGGCTTTCATCTCATGGCGATGCACCACAGCATCGACCATGCCGTGATCTTTGAGATATTCAGAGCGCTGGAAACCGGCTGGAAGTTTTTCACGGATGGTCTGCTCAATTACGCGCTGGCCGGCAAAGCCGATGATGGCATTGGGCTCAGCAAGGTGTACATCCCCCAGCATGGCATAAGACGCTGTCACGCCACCTGTTGTCGGATTGGTCAGGACAACCACGTAGGGAAGCTTCGCGGCGCGCAATTCCTGCACAGCAATTGTGGTGCGCGGCAATTGCATGAGTGACAAAATACCTTCCTGCATGCGGGCACCGCCGGACGCCACAAAAATCACGAACGGGCATTTCTTTGAAACGGCCCAACGCATCGCGGCGATGATTGCATCGCCGGCCGCCATGCCAAGAGAACCCCCGATGAAGCCCATGTCCTGCACGGCCACCACCATAAACTGCTCGTTGACCCGGCCATAGCCAGCCTGGATAGAATCTTCGACGCCGGTCTTTGCTTTAGCTTCTTTGAGACGGTCGACATAGCGCCGCTCGTCTTTGAATTTCAGCGGATCAGCGCCAACCTGGGGCGGCGTCAGTAGCTCAAATTCACTACCATCAAACATCGTTGAAAGGCGTAAAGCCGCCGGCATTCGATGATGGTGGTTGGACCCTGGAAAAACAAATTGGTTGGCCTCAAGGTCCTTGTAGAAAACCATCTGGCCCGATTCTGGATCCTTGATCCACATGTTCTCCGGCACATCCCGTTTGACGGTGCCCAGAATGCTACGAATGCGCGGACGGACGAAATTCTTGATCCAGTTCATGGGGTCTAGCTCCTCAAACCCTGGGCGATTTCCGCCACCAGGCGATGCACGGCTTTGGGCGTCTTGGCAGTGGCTTTGCCTTTTTTGTCCAATGAATTTTCAATGGCCGTCACCAATGCGGATCCGACCACAACGCCATCGGCGTTCTGCGCAATGATCCGAGCCTGCTCGGCGGTCTTGACGCCGAACCCCACACAGATGGGAAGATCAGTATGGGTCTTCAAGCGCAAGACATTGGCTTTCACTGATTTCAAATCAGGAGCCTTGGTGCCCGTAATCCCAAGAACCGAAACATAATAGACAAAACCTGAGGTGTTCTTGAACACGGCTGGGGCGCGCGCATCATCAGTTGTCGGCGTGGCAAGGCGAATGAAATTCAATCCGGCCTTCATCGCAGGAAGGCACAGCTCGTCATCTTCTTCGGGCGGAAGATCAACGACAATCAGGCCGTCAGCTCCTGCGGCCGTGGCATCGACCAGAAATTTTTCGACACCATAAACGTAGATCGGATTGTAATAACCCATCAAGACCACTGGCGTCGTTTTGTCTCCGGCGCGGAATGCCTTCAGGAGCTTCAGCGTCTTCTTCATGGTCTGGCCAGCGCCCAGAGCGCGAAGGCCCGCCGCCTGAATGGCCGGTCCATCAGCCATCGGATCGGTGAAGGGCATGCCCATTTCGATGATGTCAGCGCCAGCCTTCGGGAGGCCCTGAAGGATTTTGAGTGACGTGTCGTAATCAGGATCGCCAGCCGTCACGAAGGTCACCAGCGCCGCGCGGCCTTCTTTTTTCAAGGCGACGAATTTCTCTGCGATGCGTGTGCTCACAGCTTCACCCCCAGAATATCGGCAACCGTGAAAATGTCTTTGTCGCCACGGCCACACATATTCATCACCATCAAATGATCCTTGGGCAATGTGGGTGCGAGTTTCATCACATGCGCCAACGCATGTGCGGGCTCAAGTGCGGGAATGATGCCTTCGAGCTTGCAACACAGTTGAAAGGCCTCAAGCGCTTCCTTGTCGGTGGCTGAAACATATTCAACGCGTTTCATATCGTGGAGCCAGGCATGCTCAGGTCCAATGCCGGGATAATCCAAACCAGCCGAAATCGAGTGGCCCTCAGTAATCTGGCCGTCCTCATCCATCAGCAAATAGGTGCGATTGCCGTGGAGAACGCCGGGCCTGCCGCCCGTGATGGACGCAGCATGTTTCTTTTTCAGGCCATGGCCTGCGGCTTCAACGCCAATGATTTTGACATCCTTGTCATCAAGGAAAGGATGAAACAGTCCCATGGCGTTGGAGCCTCCGCCAATGGCCGCCACCAATGAATCGGGCAGACGCCCCTCTTGGCGCATCATCTGATGTCTAGTTTCATTGCCGATGACGCACTGAAAATCCCGTACCATTTCCGGATAGGGGTGAGGGCCGGCCACCGTGCCGATGCAATAGAACGTGTCTTCAACATTGGCGACCCAGTCGCGCAGCGCTTCATTGAGCGCATCTTTGAGGGTGCGTGAGCCGGACTTCGCGGGCACCACTTCAGCACCCAGAAGTTTCATGCGAAACACATTGGGCTTCTGCCTCTCGATGTCCACTTCGCCCATATAGACAACGCACTTCAAACCGAACAAAGCGCACACGGTTGCCGTGGCCACGCCATGTTGACCAGCACCGGTCTCAGCAATAATGCGCTGCTTGCCCATGCGGCGGGCGAGCAGAATTTGACCAAGAACATTGTTGATCTTGTGAGCACCCGTATGGTTGAGCTCATCACGTTTGAAATAGACTTTGGCACCACCCAAATGCTCGGTCAGGCGCTTGGCATAATAGAGGGGCGAGGGTCGACCCACATAATGTTCCAGCAAATAGTCGAGCTCGTCCTGAAAACTGCGGTCCTGCTTGGCAGCCTTGTAGGCAGCCTCCAATTCGAGGATCAGCGGCATCAAGGTTTCAGCCACGAAGCGGCCACCATAAATGCCAAAAAGGCCTTTCTCGTCAGGGCCGGTACGATAGGAATTTGGAACGGAACTCATCATGCAATCCTTGCTCTAAAGCGGTTCTAGCGGGCAGCCTTGGCGACCTCAATAAATTTCCGGATGAGATCCGGATCCTTCTGTCCAAGCGCAACTTCAACGCCGGATGAAACATCAACGATGGGGGCTTTGGTCACGGCAATGGCCTTGGCGACATTGTCGGGGGTAAGCCCGCCCGAAAGCATGAAGGCGAATTGCTTTGAGCCTTGGAGCAGGGCCCAGTCAAAGCTCAAGCCATTGCCTCCCGGAAGTGCGCCCACCAAGGTCTCGGGTGCCTTGGCATCATAAAGGATCATGGCGGCCACTTCAGTAAACGCCTTCGCACTCTCAATGTCGCTCGCATCCTTGACCTTGATGGCCTTGATCACGGGAATTCCGGTCAAACTGGTGATTTCCTTAACGCGGTCTGGCGTTTCGTCGCCATGGGCCTGAATGAAATCTGGTTTCACGAGGCGGGTAATCGATGCAAGTCTTTCATCATCGGCATCAACCACCAGTGCGACGATTTTGGCACGTCCGCGGGCCTGATCAGCCAGAATCTTCGCCTTTTCATAACTGATGTTTCGGGGCGAGCGTTCATAAAACACCAGCCCCACCATGTCGGCACCAGCATTCAGTGCAGCATCCATGGTTTCAGGCGTCGAAAGCCCGCAGATTTTGACGCGGGTCATCAGGTCAAACTCGTCACAATATCAAGCGCGGCCTGGGCGGGATCCGCGGCACCCGTGATAGGTCGGCCAATGACCAGAATATTAGCACCAGCGGTGATTGCCTGTTTTGGCGTCATCACCCGCTTTTGGTCTTGAGTTGAAGCATCGGCAGGTCTGATGCCTGGAACCACAGTTAGAAATTTTCGCGGCAGTTCCGTTCTCACTTTGGCCAAATCCAACGCACTGCACACAATGCCATCAAGCCCGGCTTGGTGGGTAAGCTTGGCCAAGAGCAGGGCCTGCTCATCAGTGCTGCGCGCAAATCCGATAGCCGCAATATCCGCATTGGACAGGCTGGTGAGGACTGTAACGGCAATCAGTTTGCAGCGCCCTTCCACGGCATCACGTGCCGCCTTCATCATGTCGCCGCCCCCGCTCGCATGGATATTGATAATGGCGGGGATTGGCGAAAGCCGAAGCAGCGACTTCAGCGCAGAGGCCACCGTATTTGGAATGTCGTGGAGTTTGAGGTCGAGGAACACGGGAATACCCAGTGCGGCCACGGCCTCATATCCCTGGGGACCATGGGCATAGAAAAATTCCATGCCGATCTTGACCATGCCGACATGGCCTTTCAGCATGTGAACCAGGTCTTGCGCCCGCGAAATTTCCGGAGTGTCGAGGGCCACGCAAATGGGGTTTTGCAAATTCATGGGCTTGCCCTAGCGCGAAATCAGCCCTGGCGCAAATAGGCGAGCTCGGCGGCGGCAAGATCTTCCAGACCCGTTCCGCAAGATTTAAACAGCGTGATTTCAGCATCCGTCTGGCGGCCATAGACCTTGCCTTGGCAAAGCTGGGCAAGATCGCCTTGCACTTGGTCAAAGGTAAACTGGCCTTCGGTCTGAGCCTGCAACAGATCACCAGCCTCGGCCAAGGCGCCCTCACGCGTATCGACATAGACACGTGCCTGGGCAATGACTTCGGAATCCGTTTCGCGCATGGTGGGTCGGAAGGCACCTGCAAGGTCAACATGGGCACCGGGTTTCAGCCAAGCCCCTTTGACGATCGCTGTCGTCGAAGTCGTCATGCACGAGATGATGTCAGCCTCACGCGTCGCCATTTCAACATCAGTTACAGCTTCCGCGGTCAGACCTTGCATGGCAAGCTCGGCTGCAACTGCAATGGCCTTCTCGGGATTGCGGTTGAAAATTTGAATCTGCTTGATAGCGCGCACGGAGGAATGGGCATGGGCGAAATGCGGAGCCAACGCGCCAGCCCCAATGAGTAGCAACTTTGACGCTTGCTTGTGCGACAGATAATCCGACGCCAGTGCGGAAGCCGCCGCTGTGCGCCGCCTTGTAAGTTCCGTCCCATCCATCACGGCAACCGGCGTTCCAGTGGCATTGTCGATGAGCAGATAAGACGCCTGCACGGTAGGCAGATTCAATGCGGCATTATCGGTCTTGATTGTAACCGTCTTGATCCCTGTGAACCTTGCACTCCATGAGGGCATCAACATCAATGTTGTTGCAAGCCCAGTCTCATGATGGTGGCGCACCGGTGTTTCAGCACCCTCGGCAAAGCCCTGTCGTAGAGCCTCAACCAAATCGCCATAGGGCAACAGTCTTGCAACATCGCCAGCAGACAGAATTTTCACGGCATGATTCCGGGAAGCGGCATCAACATGGAATCCTTTGACTCCTGTGGTTCGCCCTTCTGTGCCTGTTCGAGTGCAGTTGAAAGTCGTGCAATTTCCTTGTGACGCTCACGCGCCAATTTGCGGTGACGTCCCTGTCCCCACCAGGCCACGGCATAGCCGGTCAACAGGCCAACGAAGGCTCCCAGGAAAAACAACAGCCAGAGTGGCAGCTGCAGCGACCAGACAGGGTCAGTCTCATGAAACGGATCAAGTGACAGCACCACCGTTTGCCGATTGGCAACAGCAAAGGCAGCAACCAGAATGACGACAGGCAGGCCGATGGCCCAGCGGAAAATCCGTCCCAATCTTACGCCTTGCTTTCATCCCCGCCATTGAGGCGGATACGAAGCTCTTTGCCAGTCTTGAAAAAAGGCACGCGCTTCGAAGTGACATCCACTGATTCACCCGTGCGCGGATTGCGACCCGTGCGGCCATCGCGCTCTTTCACTGAAAATGCACCAAAGCCACGAAGCTCAACACGCGCTCCACCCTTCATGGCGACGATGATTTCATCGAGCACCTTGTTGACGATGCGTTCGACGTCACGATGATAGAGGTGGGGATTTTTGTCGGCGATTTTTTGCACAAGTTCCGATTTGATCATGTTCAAATGCCACTTCTTTGATTTGAGACAGGGTGCCAAAGCAAGCGGCCATCGTCAAGCCTTCGCTTCAAATGAAAAGGCCGGCTTGACGCCGGCCTTTTTGACAATAGCGTTAACGCTTATTCAGCCGATGTATCTTTCTTCTTCAGGGCGGCCTGGAGAATGTCTCCGAGCGAAGCGCCTGAATCCGACGAGCCATATTGGGCCACGGCATCACGGTCATCAGCAATTTCAAGCTGCTTGATCGAGACGTTCACCTTGCGTGCCTTGGCATCCATCATTGTAATAATGGCGTCGAACTTTTCACCAACGGCGAAGCGTTCAGGGCGTTGCTCGGCACGGTCACGGGCGAGATCGCTGCGCTTGATATAGGCGGTGATGTCGGTGCCGGAAATACGAACTTCCAGACCACCATCTTCCACTTTCAGCACTTCGCATGTGACCCTGGAGCCCTTGCGTGGCGCACCATCAGATGCACCAGCCGACGAGGCGCTGCGCGGAGCGCTGGCACCAGCACCACCCGATTCAGTGAGCTGCTTGATGCCGAGTGAAATGCGTTCCTTCTCCTGGTCCACATCGAGAACGACGGCTTTGACCATGTCGCCCTTCTTGTAGTCCTTGATGGCTTCTTCGCCAGAACGCTTCCAGTCGAGATCAGAGAGATGGACCATGCCATCAACATCACCATCAAGACCAACGAACAGGCCGAACTCGGTCATGTTCTTCACTTCGCCTTCAAGCACGGTGCCCTTTGGATACTTCGCTGAGAACGCTTCCCATGGGTTCGACTGAACCTGCTTCAGGCCCAGTGAAATGCGGCGCTTGGAAGAATCGATTTCCAAAACCTGAACTTCAACCATTTCCGAAGTGGAAAGGATCTTGCCCGGATGAACGTTCTTCTTCGTCCAGCTCATTTCTGAAACGTGAACGAGGCCTTCAATGCCGTCTTCAAGCTCAACAAAGGCGCCGTAATCCGTGATGTTGGTAACCTTGCCCTTGACCTTCGAGCCAACCTGGAACTTCTCGGCCACGATCTCCCATGGATCCTTGTCGAGCTGCTTCATGCCAAGCGAAATGCGCTGGGTTTCGGGATTGATGCGGATGATCTGAACCTTCACGTTCTGGCCCACATGCAACACATCCGAAGGATGGTTGACGCGTTTCCAGGCAATGTCGGTGACGTGGAGGAGGCCGTCGATGCCTCCCAAATCAACGAATGCGCCGTAGTCCGTGATGTTCTTCACAACACCGTCAGCAACCTGGCCCTCAGCCAGGTTCTGCACGAGTTCCGAACGCTGTTCGGCACGGGTTTCTTCCATGATGGCGCGTCGCGAGACAACAATGTTGCCGCGGCGGCGATCCATCTTCAAAATCTGGAAAGGTTGCGAGACATGCATCAACGGACCCACGTCGCGGATCGGACGAACGTCAACCTGTGAGCCGGGAAGGAAGGCCACGGCACCGCCGAGGTCAACCGTAAAGCCGCCTTTGACGCGGCCGAAGATCACGCCATCAACGCGCTCGTTCTTGCCGGACATTTCTTCCAGACGGGTCCAGGCTTCTTCGCGCTTGGCTTTTTCGCGGCTGAGCACAGCCTCGCCCAGAGCGTTTTCAATGCGCTCAAGATAAACTTCAACGATGGAACCAACCTTGAGGTCAGCGGGCTTGCCGGGAACATCAAAGTCTTTCAGGGGAATGCGGCCTTCAGTCTTGAGGCCAACGTCAACAATGACGAGGTCATTTTCAATCGCGAGCACTTTGCCCTTGACCACGCTGTTTTCAGAAACCGGGCGGTCGGCATAGCTCTCTTCGAGGAGCGATTCAAAATCAGAAAGTGTGGGGGTCATCGAAACGGCAGATTTTGCCATAAGGTCTATTATCCTTCAAAGGTGTGGGGGCTGCTCGCGCACGAGTCTTGGCCCTTACACCTGCTGCCAGAACGCGGCAGTCGGGTTGGAGCGTTTTGAACCGGAGCCAGCTTTGAGGAAGCGCTGGCAGGTTTCAAAACAATTGAGGGTGCCTCAGGTTTCAAAACCTGCCGCACCCCGTTCATCCGGGGGCAAGCCCCGTCCTCAAGGCTGGGGCCTATAGACCAATCGCACATCAGGGGCAAGGGCAAGTTCCTTGCCCGACTAGCGGCCTTTTGAGGGCCAAAGATCTCAATTTTTCCGGGCTTCCAACGCCTCAAGATATTCCAACCGCTCGACAAAGATCTTTCGCAATTCCGCCATCAATTCACTGTCGCTGCGCGTGTCATTGGGATCGCGCTTGGATTTGGCGCCCTTGCATATCCGGTTTATCTTGGCCGCCAGATAGTCATAGCATTCGTCATCATTGCGAAAATGGGTCTTGAGGCAGTTCTTGCGTGGGGCCAGTTTTTGACACCTGTTGATGCGCCGACAGGACAAGTCTGGGCAGGCCTTGAAGGGCTTTTCGCGTTCGGTGGGTTGGTGCATGGGTGCTCCTTGAGGCGGCGGGTGCCAGTTCGGGAAAAATGGAGGGGACTGCCGGAGCCTGGCTTGTCGCCATTGCCGGAAGAGGAAGAGAGAAGGCGAAAAGCCAGAACTCCAAGGCGCGGCGATTTCTGCTTCCGACGTGAACTTCGGCCACATCCATTGGGACTTTCGCCCCGGACTGCCTAACTGCCCATCTGCTTTCGCGTGGGCGCGCGGATCATAGTGTCCGCGGGTCGTGCCGGAAACTCCCGGGGCATGGGCTGCGTTAAGCCTTCCGCCGCGGGCGCTGCAAACCGTTCCACAATACCGAGACGCTGTCGACATCGTCCCCTCCTTTGGAACAGTTCGAGAGGGATATATTCCTTAGATAGGAAGATGTCAAGGGAGATAGGAAATAAATCTTTTGGGCCGCCCATGGCAGAATGAACCAAGCCACCCCCCATCTCAAAGCCCAGACAAACTTGACATAAAACGCCCCTCGTACTACGTTTTTGCCATGATAAAATCGTGGAAGAACGCAGCCACGCGAAAATTCTGGGAAGGTGCTAGCAACAGGGCTTTTCGCGGATTGGATGAAGACTTTGCATTCGAACTCATGGCTGCACTGAATGTGGCCAAGAGCCTGAACGATCTGAGCCCTTTGAAAAGCGTGGGTTTGCATAAATTGAAGGGTGATCGGAAAAACCAATGGGCCATGACTGCCAATGCCAGATGGCGTATTTGTTTCGTGTTTAAGGATGGCGATGCTTATGACGTTGAAATTGTCGATTATCACAAGGGATAGATCATGACCCCAGCAATTCACCCTGGCCGTCTCTTGCGCCGCGAACTGACAGCGCGAAATTTGAGCGCCAACCGTCTCGCCATTGAACTTGGCGTTCCGTCTGGGCGCATTACCGATATCTTGAATGGGAGGCGTTCGATCAGTGCCGATACGGCCCTGCGGCTGGGACGCTATTTTGGCAACGCCCCGCAATTCTGGTTGGACCTGCAGAGCCAATATGACATTGCGGTGGTCATGCGCGAACATGGAGCAGAGATCACCAGGCGTGTCCATCCAGCCGATGCCGCTTAGTCGCGCTCAATAACCCCCATCACCTTCGCAACCGCCTCTTCAATCCCCATCTCGCTCGTATCGATCACCACAGCATCGTCGGCCGCCTTCAAGGGTGCTGTGGCGCGCGTGGCGTCGCGCAAATCCCGCGCTTCGATTTCGGCCTTGACGGTGGCAAGCGGAATTCCGCGCGCCTCGAGATGACGGCGCTGGCTGCGCGCTTCAACCGAGGCCGTGATGTAGAACTTGTGGTCGGCATCGGGGCAGATCACCGTGCCGATGTCGCGCCCGTCAAGCACCGCTCCTGGTTCCTGGGCGGCAAAATCGCGCTGCAATTTCAAAAGCGCCGCGCGCACCTTGGGCAAAACGGCAACCTTCGAGGCATAGGCGCCCACCGTCTCGCCTCGAAGCTCTTCGTCCTTGAAATGCACGGGCTGCAATTCTGCAGCAACCAAAGCGCAGCGCGCTTCATCGCCAGGATCAAGCCCGAGCCGCATCACCTGCAGGCCCACCATGCGGTAGAGCGCACCTGTATCCAGATAATGATAGCCCAGCCGCTCCGCCACGGCCCGCCCGATGGTGCCCTTGCCCGAAGCCGAGGGACCATCAATGGCGATGATCATTTTTGCACGTCAGCGGAGATGCGCCCGCCCATGCCGTTGATCAAATCGGTAAAGCCCGGAAACGACGTGGCGATGAAAGCGGAATCATCAATCTTGGTCATGACGCGCGAGGCCAACCCCATCACCAGGAATGACATCGCAATGCGGTGATCCATGTGGGTCACAACACGCCCGCCGCCCGGCGCTCCGCCACCATGAACTTCAAGCCAGTCGCGCCCGGAATTGGTGGCAACACCATTGGCTTGAAGCCCGGCTTCAACAGCGGCCAGACGGTCACTCTCTTTCACGCGCAATTCTTCCAATCCCTCCATGCGGGTGGTGCCTTCCGCAAAAGAAGCGGCAACCGACAGGATCGGATATTCATCGATCATCGACGGCGCCCGCGATGGCGGCACGCGCACACCCTTGAGGCGCGAAGACTTGACGCGAATGTCGCCCACCTCTTCGCCGCCGGCATTGCGGCGGTTTTCGATTTTAATGTCGCCGCCCATTTCAATGAGCGTATCAATGAGCCCGGTGCGTGTGGGGTTGAGCATGATATTTTCAATGACGATGTCGGACTCAGGCGTGATGAGTGCGGCCACCATGGGAAAAGCTGCCGATGATGGATCGCCCGGCACGGCAAGCACCTGCGCTTTAAGCTCATGCCCGCCTTCAATCGAAATATGGCGAATGCCATCTTTGACCTCGACGATGAGATTGGCACCAAAGCCCTGCAACATCTTCTCTGTATGGTCACGCGTCGCCACGGGCTCAATGACAGTGGTGATGCCCTTCGTGTTGAGGCCCGCGAGCAGCACGGCCGATTTCACCTGGGCCGAGGCCACGGGCAAGGTGTAGGTAATGGGCTTGGCATGGGCCGCACCATGAAGGATGAGCGGCAGGCGGTTTCCTTCCGAGGCCTCAAACCTTGCCCCGAAGTCCGACAGCGGCACGGTGACCCGGCCCATCGGCCGCTTCGACAATGACGCATCGCCAATGCAGCGGGCCGTCAACGGCGTGGATGACATCAAACCCATGGCCAGGCGAACGCCTGTGCCGGAATTGCCAAAATCAAGATCCCCCTTGGGTGATGTGAGACCACCCACGCCCACGCCATCAACCAGCCATTCGCCGGAGGGAAGCTTTTCAGTCCGGGCGCCCAGAGCCGCCATGGCCTTTGCCGTGTTAACCACATCCTCAGCTTCCAGAAGTCCCGAAATGCGCGTTTGTCCTGTGGCCACAGCGCCAAACATCAAGGCGCGGTGCGACATTGATTTGTCGCCGGGAACGCGAATGCGGCCTTTAAGGCCCGAGGCCTTGCGCGAGGTGAGGGGCGTGGTTACATGGGGGGTCTGGCTCATGGCGCGCTTCATACAGTCAAGGCTTTGCCCTGTCAGCAAGGTTTTGACATTCGAGCCATACCGTGGCATGAGCCCGCCAAACCTGACATTCCGGATTTGAAAGGACTAACCCGTGGTAAAGCCTGAACTCGGCACCAAGCGGACCTGCCCCAATTGCGCAACCCGCTTTTATGACCTGCTGAAAGACCCGATCACCTGCCCCAAATGCGCCACCAAATTCATGGCCATGTCGATTCTTCCATCAAAGACTGATCTGCCGGGCATGCCCCAGCAGCCAGTACCAAAGCCTCGTGAAGTCGAGGCCGCTGATGATGTGGAAACCGGCGAAGTGGAGCTTGTCAGCCTCGACGAAGTGGAAGCCGAGGAAAAGGCCGACGACGAGACCGCAGGCATCGAGGATGTGGATCTGGGCGAAGATGCACCAGATGCAGCCGAAGATGAAGATGATACCTTCCTCGTTGAAGAAGAAGACGACGGCAACATGGGTGACCTTGTTGAAGGCGGCGGCGACAAGGAAGAAGAAGAACATTGAGTTGGTGCGGAATGGGCCGGAGGTGAAAGACTTCCGTCCCAAGGTTCCGCATCCGCTTATTGATCAAGCCAGAGGCCCCAAGTTTTCGCTTGCCTCTGGCCTGAAGGCCACCTAAATCACCCTTCGCATTTGGGCGGCACGCTCGCCCAAATCCCACCATCGAAAAATGGGGTCATAGCTCAGCTGGGAGAGCGCTTGCATGGCATGCAAGAGGTCGGCGGTTCGATCCAGCCTATCTCCACCAAAAAAAATGACTTACGAGCCGTAAATTCGCAAATGGTTCGCAGTTCGCAAATGGTTCGCAAATGGTTCGCAAATTCCTCAACGCGCTTGGTGCCGTTTGTTTTGAAAAAACGATGGGTGATAAGGATGAACATGAGAAATCGCCATACGCCCAATCCTGGCTAGGCTGTACGCTTTTTGCCGCTGCTGATCGGTACGACAGGCGCGATTTTTCGCGGTAGGCGGTCATAAACCTGCCGTGTGGTGCGGGAATCCGTGTGGCCGAGATGATCCGCCGCCTCGTTGCCGGCCGCATAAACGTCGCTACCGGTTTGGCGCGAAT
>JBDSTO010000078.1:0-8245 GCA_039928255.1 Aestuariivirga sp.
ATCACAGCCTTTGCATTCGCCATGGCGGGCGTTGCCACCTTTGCACTGATGGGCCGCGACATCTTTGCGGCCGAGCAGGGCAATTTGTCTTCGCCATGGACCATGAGTAATCCCTTGCGCTTGGCCAGTCTTGGCATGGTGCTCGCCGGGCTTGTGCTGGCCGTTCAGGTTTTTGAAAGCCAGCATGATTTCTGGGCGCTGTTCAGCTTTGTTGTGGGCATGGCTTTGGTCGCAGGTTTTAGCTGGATTAAGCAGGGCTTCAGTTTTGCTGTGGCACTCGCGGCATTGGCAACATTGTTTGTGATTGGCGTGTGGCCGGAGGTTTCGCTGCAGACGGCGGCCATGGACGAGAATGGGCTGTGGTCCACCGTGCCCGGCCTTGTCGCGCCGGGGGTATTCAGAAACTGGATGGCTTTGGGTTTGCTGGGTTTTGGCGGGCTTGGTGCTTTGGGATATTTGCGAAAGGATCCGCCTCATATCTGGGCTGCGATTTCAGCGGGCTCAACATTCCTGTTTTTGTTTGGCATGTGGGCGCGGGTCGATTTTCTTTACGGCAATATGACGTGGGCTGTGATCGCAGTCGTTCTGACAGCGGCGCTGGGTGCACTGGTCCAACTGCGTCGCGGCAGAATTGGCGAAACTAATTTCTATATTGCGATGTCCATTCTGACGGGCGGCGCGGCGCTGTTGTTGCTGTTTGCAGCTGATCGATTGTCCCATGGCATGTGGCT
Organism: Aestuariivirga sp.; assembly: GCA_039928255.1. Classification (GTDB taxonomy): domain Bacteria; phylum Pseudomonadota; class Alphaproteobacteria; order Rhizobiales; family Aestuariivirgaceae; genus Aestuariivirga. The sequence goes on from JBDSTO010000078.1 coordinate 732, forward strand.
CACGTTGTCGCTCGGTGTGCTGGCCCTTGGTTTTGCCTATGTTTCGCGGGTTTTGCCGCTTCGTACGGTGGGGTGGATCGCCTCGGCATTTGGCAGTCTTGCTGCTGTAAGATTGTTTGTTATGCGCGAGATCTGGTCCACCGGAGCGGTGCTGCCGCTCGGCCCGCATTGGCCTGTCCTTGCTTATGGTGGCACGGCGGCTCTGTTGTTTTGTGCAAGCCGCGTCGTCAACCCGATCATGCCGCGCGCCAAGGCAGCACTTGAAGGCATCAGCCTTGGCCTCTTTGTGGCGATGGTTTCGCTTGAACTTCGCGTGTTCATTGCGGGCGGGGTTTCATCCGACAATTTCACGCTGCTGGAAATGGCGGCGCATTTTGCGGCTTGGGCGGGTGCGGCTTATGGGCTGGCTTACCGTCAGACCTTGTTCTCGAATTTCATTTCGAAATGGGGTGCGCGCATTCTGTTGGGTGCGGCTTGCCTCGGGTTTGTGGCCTTCAATCTGTTGGCGCTCAACCCGTTGCTCACTGGCGATGCGGTGGAGGGCGGGCGGATTTTCAACAGCCTGTGGCTGGCTTATCTCGTGCCGGTGGGACTCATTGCCTTGATTGCGCCGAAACTTGAAAGCCTTGGTTGGTCCAAGCTTCGCACACCTCTGGCGGTTCTGGCTCTGGTGTTGTTTATGGCCTTTGTCACCTTGACGGTTAAAGTCTGGTTTGAAGGTCAGGCGATTGCACTGGGCGGGGAGAGCGATGCCGAGTCCTACAGCCTGTCGCTGGCTTGGCTTGCTTGCGCTGGTAGCTTGTTCGTGGCGGGGATCAAGATGGCGCGCAAATCCGTCCGCCTTGGCGGATTGATCGTGATGGTGCTCACCGTGCTCAAAGTCTTCTTTGTTGATCTCTCGGACCTTGGCGGGTTGTGGCGCATTGCGAGCCTTTTGGGACTTGGGCTGTGCCTTGTCGGGATGGGGTGGCTTTACACGCGCTTTGTCAAAATAGCGGATGAACAGGAGGCCAGGCCATGAAAACATGCAAAGTGATCAAGGGGGGCGAGGGCTTTCACGGCAAGCAGGGGCTTGATTATTTCGCGGGCGTCTCGGCCCAGTCTGCGGGAAGCGATGGCATTTGCATGCACATGCTGGTGATGCCGCCGGGAGCCAAGGCCAAGCCGCATTATCACGAAAACCACGAGACAGCGATTTACATGCTGGAAGGTGTGACCGAGTTTCATCACGGCCCCAATCTCGAATTTACCTCGCGGGTGGAGCAGGGCGATTTTGTTTATATTCCGGCTGGCGTTCCCCACCAGCCCTATAACCCTACCGACAAGCCCGCAAAGGCGCTGATCGCCCGGACCGACCCCAATGAGCAGGAGAGCGTGGTTCTGATTTGAGGCTGGATTTGGCTATTTCGGGCCGGGGGTTGCCTTTACCCCTTTTGGCGTCTATGAGCGGCCCCGTTAACAAACCACACGCAGGTGTTGGCGTTTTGCATGGGCTCTCGGGCCCCTCATAGCAGAACTCCTTCCGGTGCCAGTTGGCTCTCAATTTCTAGCGAAATTGAAGCCTAGGTCACACCACTTGCGGAGGATCAACCGGAGAAGGAAAGCTTAATGGCTACGGTAAACTTTACCATGCGTCAGCTCTTGGAAGCTGGCGTTCACTTTGGACACCAAACGCATCGCTGGAACCCCAAGATGGGCTCTTATATTTATGGCGTGCGCAACGGCATCCATATTCTTGACCTGTCGCAGACAGTTCCACTTTTGCATCAGGCTTTGCAGCTTGTGACTGACACGGTGGCCAAGGGCGGCCGCGTGCTGTTCGTTGGCACCAAGCGTTCGGCCGCACAGGAAATCGCTGACTCAGCCAAGCGTTGCGCCCAGTATTATGTGAATGCCCGCTGGCTCGGCGGCATGCTCACTAACTGGAAGACGATTTCAAACTCGATCAAGCATCTGCGCCAGATTGATGAACTCGTTGCCAAGCAGGGCGTTGGCTTGAAGAAGCGCGAAATTCTCGACATGCAGCGCGAGAAGACCAAGCTTGAAAAGGCTTTGGGCGGCATCAAGGACATGGGCGGCACGCCCGACCTGTTGTTCGTGATCGACACCAACAAGGAAGCCATTGCGATCAAGGAAGCCAACCGTCTTGGCATTCCGGTTGTGGCGATCATCGACACGAATTCCGATCCTGCTGGCGTCAACTTCCCGATCCCTGGCAATGATGACGCGGCCCGTGCCGTAGCACTTTATTGCGACCTGATTTCGAAGGCGGTTTTGGCCGGCATCGAACAGTCGCAGCATGGTGGTCATGTTGATCAAGGCGCTGCTGAAGAGCCAGTTGCTGAAGCTGTTCCTGCTTCTGCGTAATTTTAATTGACTGGCGGGCCCTGCAATCGTGCTGGGCCCGCTTTTCCCTTTTTGGACAAGAGGTTTGACATGGCTGAGATTACTGCTGGCATGGTGAAAGACCTGCGCGAAAAAACCGGCGTGGGCATGATGGATTGCAAGGCGGCTCTGGCTGCCACGGGTGGCGACATGGAAGCGGCCATCGATTGGCTGCGCGCCAAGGGCCTGGCCAAGGCGGCCAAGAAATCAACCCGCGTTGCAGCTGAAGGCCTTGTTGGCCTTGCCATAAAGGGCACGGTTGGTGCTGTCGTTGAAGTGAACTCGGAAACGGACTTTGTTGCCCGCAACGAAAAATTCCAGGCCATGGTGGCTGGAATTTCCAAGTTGGCGCTCAATGCTCATAGCTCAACCGAAGCCTTGAAGACGATGCATTTTCCAGGCTCGTCACATGCGGTTGCTGAATATGTGGCCGAGATGGTGGCGACCATCGGTGAAAACATGACGGTGCGCCGCACCTCGGCCCTTTCGGTTTCTGATGGTGTGATTGGTTCCTACATTCACAACCAGATTGCGCCCGGCATGGGCAAGATCGGCGTGATCGTGGCCATTGAAGGTGCGGGCGACAAGGCCGTGCTGGGCGAATTTGGCCGCATGTTGTCGATGCATATTGCTGCGACCAATCCTGTGTCGTTGACGCTCGACAGTGTTCCGCCGGAAGTGCTGGCCCGTGAAAAGGCTGTGCTGGAAGAGAAGAACGCCGGCAAGCCAGCCAATGTGATGGAAAAGATCGTGGCGTCGGGCCTCAAGACCTATGCCAAGGAAAACTGCCTCTTCGAACAGGCCTATGTGCATGACGGTTCAAAGACCGTGACACAGGCCTTGGCCGAAGCCGCGACCAAGGCGGGTGGTGCTGCCAAGATCACCGGCTTTGTGCGCATGCAATTGGGCGAAGGCATTGAGAAGGTCGAAGATGATTTCGCAGCTGAAGTTGCGAAAATGTCGGGCCAGTGACGCCACGAAGATTGAATTGAAAAAGCCGGGCAGAGATGCCCGGCTTTTTTGTTAGAGAATGGGCTCTGGCTGGTGCACGTGCGGTGGCATTTTTGCGCCATCCTCATAGTCGCGCTCTTTGGTTTGGTCTGGTGCCGTATTCGGCAGGATGAAGGACAGCACCACCGAGACAATGGCGTTCACAATCACTGAGAAGAGGCCGATATAGACCGAGAAGCCCGCAGGCGTTGCCCAGGTGGGAGCCCAGGCCGTTGGCCCCCAGGCGAGATAGATGCCCAAGGCAAGTCCAACAATCCAGCCGATGAGCAAGGGTGTGCCGTGAATGCGGCGGGTGTAAAGGCCGAAGACCATGGCCGGGAATATCTGGATCATCACCACGCCACCCAGCAATTGGAAATCAATGGCGAATTTTGTGGGAATGAACAGGATGAAGGCTAGCGCGCCGACCTTCACAATGAGGGACATCAATTTCGCCATGCCGGATTCTTCAGCATCGCTCATTTTGTCGTTCACAAAGGGCCGCCAGATGTTACGCGTGAAGGTGTTTGCCGCACCGATGGACATCACCGCTGCAGGCACAAGTGCGCCGATGGCGATGGCGGCGAAGGAGAAGCCGACAAACCAATCGGGGAACATTTTGAGGAAGAGTTGCGGCACAACATCCTGCGGGCTTTTGAGATCGAGATTCGCGGCGCGGCCCATCAAGCCGAGCAGCGCGACCAGGCCCAGCACCAGCGAATAGGCAGGCAGTGTCATTGCATTGTGGCGAATGGTGCGCGGCGATGAGGCCGAGAGCACACCCGTTAGCGCGTGGGGGTACATGAACAGGGCCATCGCCGAGCCCAAAGCCAATGTCATGAAGGGCATGACCTGCGCTTGCGTTAATGTGATGCCCATGGCGGCTTTGACAGGTGGGTCCAACACTGCGTTGGCTGCAATCTTGGCAGTGAAAGAGGCACTCGCCGCATCAAAGATTGCGCCAAAGCCGCCAAGCTCCCACGGGATGATGATGATCGCCGCGATGACAAAAACATAGATCATAATGTCTTTGACAAAGGCGATGAGGGCGGGCGCGCGGAGGCCGCTTGTGTAAGTGTAAAGCGCCAGAATAATAAACGCGATGGTGAGTGGCAGATGCGACATCAGGCCGTCGCCCTGAAATCCCAGCGCCTGAATGACCTTTTCCATGCCGACAAGTTGCAAGGCAATATAGGGCATGGTGGCGAGAATGCCGGTGATGGCGATTGCCAATTCCAATCCCTTGTTGCCAAAGCGGCCAGCGGCAAAGTCTCCGGCGGTTACATAGCCGTGGCGCGCGGAAACGTTCCACAGGCGCGGCATGATGAGATAGACCAGCGGATAAATCAGCACTGTGTAGGGTACGGCAAAGAAGCCGTAAGCACCGATGGCATAGACGAGGGCTGGAACTGCGATCACCGTGTAGGCGGTGTAAAGATCGCCGCCCAACAGGAACCATGTGACCCAGGGGCCAAATTGGCGGCCACCCAGGCCCCATTCATCAAGCTTGCCGAGGTCACCAGATTTCCAGCGCGCGGCCATGAAGCCCATGATGGTGACGGCGACAAAGAAGAACACGAATACAGCAGTTGCCGTGACATTGAGGTTGCTCATTTGGCACCTCCAACCTTGTCGGCGGCGTAAATGAAGCCGACTGAAACTGGCACCAGCAGAAGATTGAACCAATAAAAGAACGGAAAGCCAAAAAGGCGTGGCGCATCGAAATTATAGAGCGGCACAGCAAGCGCCAGCACGCATGGAATGAGCAGCAAAAGATATTTCATGGTTTCCTCCCGATCCCCAGCCACGCGCCATGTTCCCGGCGCTTTGGCGACTCGGGCGACACTAAAGCGGAGGTGGGTGGCGTTGGCAAGGTGTGGAGCCATCTGTGGCAGCCCTTTGCGTTCGGGTTGTCGCGTTGGGTTTGGTTTTCTGCGGCCCTTCTCCTCAAGGAGAGAAGCATGGAGCTTACTAAGGCTGTTGGCGGGCCGAGCCGCAGGTCAGCTTTTCTACCAAAGGGGCGAGAATTAAAGGCGTGAACTTGATAGTAAATTGTTGCAAGAAAATCGCGGGTGGGCTTTGATTTGTCTTTCGCGATTTACATTATGGCCTGTGCAAATGAATGAACATCATTTTTGGATATCAACGGCAGTGCGCACTGGTTCAATGTGGACGTTCAATTGCACGCGTGAAATCCTCCGTGCGAAAGGAATGGACGTCCTTCCTGACAGAATTCCCAAGTCGGACGAGGAAATGGTCGAAATTTTCAACGCGGCCATGGGGCAGCCGCCGGTTTTCAACACTGCCTATGTCTACAAAGTTCACGGCGTCATGCTTGCAGACGGATTCCCCAACTCACGGATCATCACCACCATACGAGACCCGCGAGAGACTGTTATTTCCTTCATGCGTTTCATGAAAACAGCAGATTTCGAACAAAGCTTGCTAACGTCCAAATTGTTGCTTTTGATCACCAAGCAATATCGGGATTTCAAGAAAACGCCCGTGATTACGTTGCGTTATGAAGACATCAATCTGAGACCAATCGAAGTGGTTGGGAAGATTTCTGATTTTATAGGGGCAAATCTCGACGCTACGGCAATTCGCGAGATTGCATCAAAATTGGATCGTTCTTCCATCAAGACGAAGATCAACCAGGTTGAAGAAAAGCTGGAAAAGAAAATTGCTTCACATCAGACAGTGGATCCCAGTGAACAGGTATTTATAGCCGAAGGAAACGTTCGCGCCTTTGACATTTCGACAGGTTTCCAGTCTGGCCACGTTTCGGACATGACAACGGACGACTATCGGCGCGCGTTGACGCCGCAACAGGTCAAAAAGGTCAATGACGTGTTTGGTGACTGGATGGACGAACACGGATATTCGCGGGAGTTCTGAGAAGATCAATCACCCTTGGCCTTCACATATTCGCCGGGCGCGTCGCAGATTGCCTTGAGGGGGCCTTCGCCGGGAATTGGCGATTTTCTGCGAGCACCGGATTTGGCGGTGATCCACTCCAGCCAGTGTGGCCACCAGGAACCGGGGGTTTCCTTGGCGGTTGCCATCCATTCTTCGAGGGTTCCTGGATTGTCGTCATTGGTCCAGAACTGATATTTGTTGGCGGAGGGCGGATTGACCACGCCCGCAATATGGCCAGAGCCTGAGACAACCAGCGTTGTCTTGCCGCCAAAATAATCCCCCAACATGAAGACCGAGGGCAGGGGTGCGATATGGTCATCGCGCGCCGCCAAATTATAGACCGGCACTTTCACCTTGCTGAGATCAATGCGCACATTGTCGAGCACCATGTTGCCATGCGCCAGCTTGTTGTCGAGATAGCATTCGCGCAGATAGAACGAGTGGACACCTGCGGGCATGCGGGTTGAATCGCTGTTCCAATAGAGAAGATCAAAGGGCATTGGATCTTTGCCCAGGAGATAATTGTTCACAACGCAAGACCAGATCAAATCATTGGAGCGCAGAAGATTGAAAGCATCGGCCATGCGCGAGCCTGGCAGATAGCCCTTGTCTTCCATGCGGCCTTCGATCCATTTCACTTGATCTTCATCGACATAGACTTTGAGGTCTCCGGCCTTGTCGAAATCAACCTGTGTCGTGAAGAAGGTGGCGGCACTGACACGATTGTCGCCCTTGGCGGCAAGCCAGGCCAAGGTGGCCGCCATCAAAGTTCCGCCGATGCAAAAGCCGATGGTATTGATTTTCTTCTGGCCTGTGGCTTGCTCCACAGCCTTCATCGCTTCGAGAACACCATCGCGCATGTAGTCCGAGAAGCTTTTGCGTCCGAGTTTTTCGTCGGCATTGACCCATGAGATCATGAACACGGCGATGCCGTTATCAACGCAATATTTCACATAGCTCTTCTGCGGCGTCAGATCGAGAATGTAGAATTTGTTGATCCACGGTGGGACGATGAGCAGGGGAATTTCGAATGTCGTTTCGGTGCTCGGCGAATATTGGATCAGTTCAAATATGTCATTGCGGAAAACCACCTTGCCTGGCGAGAGCGCAATATCCTTGCCGAGGTGAAAGGCATTCTTGTCAGTCTGAGTGATGTGAAGCCTGCCATCGGCTGAACCCAGGTCACGCTCCAGCCTGTCAAAGCCCGCGAGCAGGTTTGC
>JBDSTO010000079.1:0-5992 GCA_039928255.1 Aestuariivirga sp.
GTGCCGGAGAGCTTGTTGCCGCCGCGAATCCTGATCCGGTCCATCTAAAAATCCCCTTTGGGCGACCCCACACGGTCCAGCCCCCATAATTGCAGTGATTGGCTGGTTACATAGAATTTAAACCGCCCGATTCATAGGTTTTTTGCAGAGCGTAAATGGCGGGATTGAGGCGGGTGGGCGGGATTGGCTTTAATTCTTTTACTAGTAATTTAGTCCTTGACACCGTACGGTCGAACGGCTATATCCCGCCATACTCCACCATTGGGTCATGGTTTCAGAACCGCCGCCAACAAGTCTTGCAAGCTCACGAAGACGACGTTGGGGGTGGGAAATCACTAGCCGATGCGGACGGCGGTATGTGTACTTGCGTGAATTAGCTGCACTGGGAGGGTGAACCCCTGTCAAACCCATCCGATATCAATTGCACTAAAAGAAGTCATCAGCTTCTCCTTATAATCCTCAACCTGTCGAGCAAACATCAGATGCCCCATTACCTTTGCCTGATCTTCAGCAATTATCTTGCCGTTGGCATTTAGGTGCCGGTAAGCACGAATTCGTCTACGATAGCCCTTTGTAAGCCGCAGATGTTCGCCGTGGACCAAAAGTCCATGCACCTTCAATCGATTGGGTAAAAACGTCAGCGATCTTTTCTCTTCAGAGATTTTCCAAGGTGTAGCAAGAAAAACTGCGTCAACCGCACTTGGCAAATCAACAGGAAAATCTCCAGTTCCCGAAAACACGATGTCATCTGCGTATCTAGATAGCCGAATATCATATTGGGCTTGCAGTTCCGCTAACCTTACATCCACTTCAGAAAATACCAAATTCGAAAGAATTGGGCTGGTCGGCGCGCCTTGCGGCAGAAAACCAAAGTAGCAACATAAACGAGAAATCATGTTGGCCGAAAACGGATTGTATCCCATCTTCACAAGAGAATTGACAACATGAGAGGCAGGAGTAGTTGGGAAAAAATCTTTAATATCGACATTAAATATCCACCGCGCACCCAAGTGAGCATGCGCGGCGTCGAGATGCGAAAATCCCGGGACAAACCCAAAGCAATGCAGCGGCCTCTTGTACACGCGTTCGAAATGATACGAAAGCCAAGTTTGGATTACCTTGATACCCACTCTGGGCGCAAGGACTAGCCGTCTCGGTTTATTTCGACCTCGATCAATCTCAAATGGGCGATAGTGACGTCTATTTTGGCGTTCGAAAGACCAAATAATGCCTGGATTTATTCCGAGCATAAGTCCCAAAATATCTTGAGATGTGATCGGAGGAAGCCCTAAATCGGTGAGTCTGGTGATCTCGCCAATTTCCTCATCCGAAATTGAGCCAAACGCGGCCTCAAGTAGCTCCTCCATATCTGAGAAGATAAAGAATTGGGACTCTTGAAGAGAGTGCGGAAGCCTCATTTAGCAAAGTTGCCTTTCAAGAGTGCCGGTTCCTTTGACTGGCGCTTCGAAGGAGCGACGGGCAAAGGAACCGGCGCCACTTCTGTATATGGTCTTGGCAAATTAGGCGCGATACGCACCTTCGCCTGAGACTCCCGCGACTGCATTGTTAGCTCTTGCGGCGAGAAACTTCAAGCAATCTCAAAATGTCTGGACTGTTACGATTTTTAGACGACCCGAGTTGCTTGAGGGCATTGAGAGTTAGTACAAACTTCTCATTTTTCAATCTGATCACTAAGCCGGCTTTTCGCAATGCGTCTAGCTGATGGGCGAGCCAGCTATCAGTGGGGACGTCAAACTTGTTCTTAGTTAGCTCAGCCTTCAAATTTCCCTGATCAACTGGAGCTTTAAGACGAACTTGTTTGAGTATGGCGAGTCTAGTTGGAGCGTTGCTCTGCCCTACAATAGCGACTATTACATCTTTGTACCCCCAGACCTCCATGTACTGCAGCATCTTCATTCTTAAGTCTTTTTCGACTTGCAATGGCAGGCTTCGTTTTGCCTCAATCCAGATAGTTGGCACATTTCCCTCGCTTGAAAGAAACACATTTCGAGCATAGTCGGAAAAAGCATGCAGAACTGTGGCTCGAGCGCCCTGCTCAACATCTCGGTTAATCAAATCAAGAAGAACGAATGCAATATCTCCTCCCTGTTGCGCCACTAGATTGGCAGCCTCCTTTAATTTTTGATTTGGAGGAACTTGACGATTGTTTCCATCGCGCACCACTTCCACAAATGCGGTGAAGCGGCCAGAGACAATTGGGTCTGGCACGAGGCCTACTATGGTCAGCCCATTTCGCTCCAAAATATTGAGGAGTTCCAGCTTCTCCAAAGCTAAAATGACCTGCTGACAGATTGAATTTGGGACGCGTAGAATTCGACTTGATCGGGCCATTCATGCGCGCGCGAAATATCCACCCCATTTAGAGTGAACCTGTCTGCCCCTAAAAAGGTTACCCTGACTTCTGGCTGGTAATCCGCCGTGACTCGTACTGCATAGGCGGCTCTGAAGATTTTGGCCAATTCCAAAGCGGCATTATTGGCTCGTCCACATTGGTCTGAAAGCTCCTGATCTCCAGTCCGCTTTGCGTCATTCTTGACTTTCTTGATATCGTTTTTAACTGTTGTTTCTAGGTAATTGGGCAGATTTGCGTGATCAAACTGTGAACCTTCCCCATAGATGCTCTTCAAAACCCGCCTAGCAGCCAAGTAGGCCGCATAATAGTATCTATTATATGCTGACCGTCCGAAATCATCTTTTTCACCATGGTCGCCTCTTTTGAAAGTTTCGACTTGCAACCAATGAGCTACCGTTTTCATGCGCATTCGTCCTCACCCGCAATCGCCATTTCACATTAGCCTAAACAAGTGATTGCGCAACCTAGGTATACATAGTCGCCTTCAGCTCATAGAAAAATTAGTCGCCATCGCACCGCCAGTTAATCCCCGCTGCCTTACCGCGAACAACTCAAGCACGCGATCTTTGAACAGCAGGGGCGCGCGTGTTCTCCTCTCTCGCTTGCTGGAGAGGACGAGGTTTTACCCCTGCCTTCTCTTCGCAAGCTCAGCCCGGTGGGGGCTGGCGGGATATGTGCCCAGCAACCTCACATAGCTTGTGAAAAAGCCCAGTTCTTCCAGCGCCAGCGCCACTGACTTGTCATCGGGGTGGCCTTCGATGTCGGCGTAGAATTGCGTGGCGCTGAACTGGCCTTCGAGCTGGTAGGATTCGAGCTTGGTCATGTTCACGCCATTGGTGGCAAAGCCGCCCATCGCTTTATAAAGTGCTGCGGGCACGTTGCGGACGCGGAAGACCAGCGTGGTCATCACCGGCGCCTTGCCGTGCTTGGCGTCGGCACGCTTTTTGGCGAGGACCACAAAGCGCGTGGTGTTGTGGTCTTCATCCTCGATGTTGCGCTCGGCGATTTTGAGGCCATAGGTTTCAGCGGCTAATTTGGTGGCGATGGCGGCGCGGGTCTTGTCGCCAAGCTCGGCCAATTCGCGGGCGGCCCCTGCCGTGTCGGCGGCGACCACGGGTGTCAGCTTATGTTTCTTGATGGCCTTGCGGCATTGCCCCAAAGCGTGAACATGGCTGTGCACTTCCTTGAGGTCAGCGAGCTTGGCGCCGGGCACGACGAGCAGATGAAATTCGATGCGCAGAAAATGCTCGCCCACAATCCACAGGCCTGAATCGGGCAGCAGATGATGCACGTCGGCGACGCGGCCCGCCGTGGTGTTTTCAATGGCGATCATGGCAAGATCGGCCTTGCCGGTTTTGACGGCCTGAAACGCATCCTCAAAGGTGCGGCAGGGCATGGGTTCATGGTCGGGCACGGCCTCGACACAGGCGATGTGCGAATTGGCTCCGGGCTCTCCCTGATAGGCAATTTTCTTTTTCATCTCAGTCCCTCAACATGCGCCTGGCCATTTCAAGCTGGGCAGGCGTATCGACGCGGAAGGGCTTTGAGTCAACCTTTACAGCGGCGATGCGGATGCCTTGTGCCCTTGCCAGATCGGTCAGCGTCTCGCCCCGGCTTTCTTCTCCCAGACGGTTGAGCGTTTCGCGGCGCAGCGCAAAGACATCAATATGCTCATAGAGATCCTCGCTGGTGTCTGATTGAGAGAGGAAGCTGCGGGCCCAGGCCAGTTCACGGTCGCTGTTGAGGGGCACGCGGACCTTGGGAAATTCCGGATCGGTTGCATCTGTGGTGGCATGAAGCGGGGTTGCCAGTGTGGCGATTTCAACTTGGGCGTTGGTGAGGCCAGCGAGGCAGCGTCTGAGCGACAGATGCTCCAGAAATGGCAGGCCGCAGGGCAAGATCACCACATATTCAATCTTTCCGTTTGGGTCCCGCAGGTTCAAAGCCTCGGCGGCGCGTTCAAAATCATGGCGCTTGCGGGGGTCGATGGCGATGGCATCTCCGGCATGGCGGCGCACGACTTCGGCCAGGACATGCTCACTGGCCGCAACCAGCACGGGGCCAAGCTGGGCGGCGGTGGCCTGTCTCAGGGTTCGGACCACCAGCGGCAATCCCCCCAGATCAGCCATGGGCTTTCCGGGCAGATCAGCGGAATCCATGCGGGCGGGAACGACGACGATGGTATTTTCTGGAACGATCATTGATTCGGTGCCGGGGCGCGGCAAATTGGCGTTGCTTCTTATAGATATTGCGGGCTTGCATTGAAACCATTAGTTTCCGGCTCAAATCATCGTCAAAAAGTCAAAGAGGCTTGCTTTTCATATGGATAGCTTTGAATTCAACAAAATTGCCGGTGCCGTTCTGGGAACGTTGTTGCTGGTTTTAGGCCTGAAGAATTTAAGCGGTGTGGTTTTCCACAATGAAGCGCCGGAAAAGGCGGGCTTCATGATCGCCGCTGCCGAGGCTGATACCGGTGGCGCAAAGCCTGCTGATGCTGCCCCCGCCGTGCCGATTGCAACGCTCTTGGCCAGTGCTGATGTTGCCAAGGGTCAAGCCACCGCCAAGGCCTGCGCAGCCTGCCACGACTTCACCAAGGGCGGACCCAACAAGGTTGGCCCCAATCTCTGGGATGTGGTTGGCCGTCCGATCGCGTCGCATCCAGACTTCAACTATTCTGACGCGCTCAAAGCCGCCAGCAGCAAATCCTGGACCTATGAAGAGTTGAACCTGTGGATCCTGTCGCCGTCTGGCGACATGAAGGGCACCAAGATGTCCTTTGCGGGCCTCAAGAAAGATCAAGACCGCGCCGATGTGATTGCCTATCTGGGCTCGCTGTCGGATTCGCCTAAGCCTTTCCCGGCGCCCTGATTGCCGGTTATTTTCAGAATGATCGCGCCGGTGGGGCAACCCATCGGCGTTTTGTTTGGGGGCGTTTTGTTTGACCTTGCATTTGCCATCAACATGCGTTGGAATCATCGGTTGTTGGGAGAAGCATGTTGAACCGCCGGACACTGTTGAAAATTGTTGCCGCAAGCCCGGTCTTTGGTTTCCAATCGGCCCGCGCCGAGGACAGGGTTTTCTCATCCGCCGTCACCCTTTTTGAGACCACCAAATATCATGATGGATTTGCCCATTTCGATTATGTGAACCCCGATGCGCCCAAGGGTGGGCGGGTGCGCCAATCGGTGCTGGGCACGTTTGACAGCCTCAACGCCTATACGGTCAAAGGCGATACATCGGGCGTTGTTATTGATGACACGCTGTTCAAGCGTTCGCTTGATGAGCCTGGATCAGGTTATGGCCTGATTGCGGAATCTGTCTGGTATCCCGAGGATGTGTCCAAGTGCGTTTTCAAATTGCACAAAGAGGCGAGATTTCACGATGGCAAAGCGATCACGCCTGACGATGTGGTGTGGAGCTTTGATGCGCAAAAGGCAGCACACCCCAATTCAGCCTCTTATTACAAGACAGTGACGAAGGCTGAACAGACGGGCGATCTTGAGGTCACATTCACCTTCAGTGAAAACAACAATCATGAATTGCCCTCGATTGTCTCTGACCTTGCAATTTTGCCGAAGCATTGGTGGACCGACAAGGATGCCAGCGGCAAGCCGCGCA
>JBDSTO010000080.1:0-3174 GCA_039928255.1 Aestuariivirga sp.
TTGATACAGCCCTTGAAGGCACGATGATTGCCAAGATGCGCAATGCGGGGCAGGCCTGCACGGCGGCCAACCGGATTTATGTGCAAGCTGGCATCTATGAAACATTTATCGACAAGCTGCAGACGCGCATGGCGGCAATGAAGGTTGGGCCCGGCACTGCGCCTGAAACAGAATGCGGTCCGATGATCTCAGCCAAGGCGCGCGACAAGCTGGAACGGCTGGTTGAAAACGCCATCAGTGCGGGAGCAAAATTGCGTTGCGGCGGAGCCAAGCCCAATCGCCCGGGGTTCTATTATCCACCAACGGTGCTGGTTGATGTGCCTATGGATGCCGAATTGAACCGCGAAGAAATTTTTGGACCGGTTGCAGCACTCTCGAAATTTGAGAGCGAGGAAGAAGTAATTGCCAAAGCCAATGATACCGAATACGGCTTGGCCGCCTATATTTTTACACGCGACACGGCGCGTGGATTCCGAGTAGCGCGACAAGTCGAGTCAGGCATGATTGCGTTGAACCGCGGTTTGGTCTCTGATCCAGCGGCACCATTTGGTGGTGTGAAGCAGAGCGGGCTTGGCCGCGAAGGCGGAACGCATGGGATTTATGAATTCCTGGAATCGAAATATATCGCGACGTCAATTTGAGGACAAAGGTTCCTGCACATGGATCTATTCAAAACCAGAGATCATGTTTCGAACTTCGATGACTACGTCACCGAATATGCCGAACTAAGTGCCAAGACACGCTCTACGTTGAAGAACCAGATCGCCGTTCCCTATGGATCGCGGCCCGCTGAAGTAATGGATTTGTTTTTTCCAGCGACGATGACCAAGGCCTGCCCCATTCATCTTTTCATCCATGGCGGCTATTGGCGCATGTTTTCCAAGGATGATTTTTCATTCATTGCGAACAATGTCACTGCCTGTGGTGCCATTGCGGCGGTGATGGAATATGACCTCATGCCCAATGTGCGAATGGGTGTGATTGTGGGGCAAGTGCAGGCCGCGTTTTCCTGGCTTTATACCAACGCCGCAACGTTTGGTGGCGATGCAAATCGCCTCACGGTTTCTGGACATTCCGCAGGCGCGCATTTGGCGACATTTACTTTTCCCACATCATCCAAGGCATCATTTCCAAAATCGGCACTGTTGCTGAGTGGTGTTTATGATCTCAAACCCTTGCAAGATTCGTTTCTCAAGCCGCTGATTGCCATCACCGATGAAGAGGTTGATAATTTCTCGCCTCTTCGCCTAGAGCACTCTCCGGCACCCAAAACTTTTATTGCCTATGGTGATGCGGAAACCAAACCTTTTGCGGATCAGGCGCATGAATTTTCACTGCATCTAAAATCACAAGGGGCAGAAAGCAACGTCGTGGCATTGTCTGCAACCAATCACATGAGTGCAGTCAGAGACATGGGTTCTTCTGACACTGTGATCGGCCAGATGCTGCAACAAGTTATCAGGCATTCATAACTCCAACATCGTTGCCACTCATCGTTAATGATGCAGATCGCCTCACGGCCTCAATCGATTGCTGATCGTTGTTAAAGTGTCGCTGCTCTGATAGCGTACGCTGTGAAGCATGAGTGCCAGCCGCGACAATGACCGCAAGTGAGCTTTCAGATCTGATCGGACGTGTGAGCCTGGGTGACAGGCAAGCGTTTCGCATGCTCTATGATCGGACCAATGCGAAACTTTTCGGAGTGTGTCTGCGTATCTTGCGAGATAGGGCCTCTGCTGAGGACTGTTTGCAGGACGTATTTGTGAAAATCTGGTTGAACGCATCAAAGTACACGGTTTCGGGCTACAGCCCCGTCACCTGGCTTTGCGCCATTGCGCGCAATGATGCCATTGACCGTATTCGCGCGCGCAAGCCTCAAGCCGCCGACATTGATGAAGCGCTGGATATTGCTTCACAAGAGCCCGATCCAGAAAAGACGGAGATCTCGCGGTCTGAAATGGGGCGCATCGAAACTTGTCTCGGAAAGCTTGGGGTAAAACAGGCCGAGGCAGTGCGTGGGGCTTATCTTGATGGCTACAGTTATCAGGATTTGTCAGAGCGCTATAAAATGCCGCTTAACACTGTGCGCACGTGGCTGCGCCGCAGCCTCATCAGTTTGCGGGAGTGCTTGCAGCAATGAGTGTCGGTAACCCCATGGAAGAAGAAGACAAAATTCTCGCTGCGGAATATGTGGCGGGGCTTTTGAACCCGCTTGAACGGGCCTCATTTGTACGCAGGCTTGGGGAAGAACCAGCGTTGCGGGCAGAAGTGAAATTCTGGGATGAAAAACTTCTTCCCATGACTGATGCCCTGGCACCTGTTCAAGTTCCCGCCAATATTTACGCCGAGATCGAGAAAAGGCTTTTTAGCGAAGAGGCCAAATCCGCCAGTTGGTTTGAAAGCCTGTTCTTCTGGCGCAGTCTCAGTTTTGCTTCGCTGGCGGCGCTGGTCGTGGCGGGCGTTCTTTTTGTTCTGTCGCCACAGCCCCAAATTTCTCCGGCACAAAATTTTGTGGCAGAACTTTCGGGCCCACAGCAAACGTTAAAAATCGCCATGCTTTATGATGGTCAAAAAGGCGAGATCAAATTCAACCGCGTTTCGGGTCAGGCCGTTTCGGGGCGCGATTTTGAACTCTGGCTCATTGAAGGCAAGAATGCGCCCATTTCATTGGGTGTTCTTCCGCCTTCAACCAGCGGCGTCATCGAAATTTCTGATGCGTTGAAACAGAAGATTGCAGGCTCTGTGCTTGCCATCAGTGATGAACCATCAGGTGGCTCGCCCACAGGCCAGCCAACAGGTGCTGTTCTTGCCTCCGGAAGCATGGTTTTGATCTGATCACGACTCTGTGATTGATTTGGTGAAACCTAAATTGAAGTGGCTCCGTATCTCCTTTCAACCAGCCAAAGAACTGGCGGGGATTTCAACAGGAGAACACCATGACATTTCGCAAATTGATTATTTCTGCTTCCGCAACTGCGTTGCTGGCCACAGCCGCATTCGCCAATCCAATGGTTGGTGGTGCGCCCATGTTTGCCAACAAGAACATTATTGAAAACGCTGTTAACTCCAAGGATCACACAACGCTTGTTGCTGCTGTCAAGGCCGCAGGCCTTGTTGAAACGCTGCAGGGCAAAGGCCCCTTCACCGTTCTGGCTCCCACCAATGAAGCTTTCG
>JBDSTO010000081.1:0-5437 GCA_039928255.1 Aestuariivirga sp.
ATCGCGCCGATTCTCGCGTGCGCGTGACGGGCGTTGATGCGCTTGCAGCCATCAAGGCGCAGCTGCCCTTCACCGAACGGCGCGGGCTGGTGTTGATTGATCCACCTTACGAGGTTGTCGATGAAACATCCCGCGTGGCGCGCCAACTGCGAGAGGGTGTAAAGCGTTTTGCCACAGGCACCTTCATTATCTGGTATCCGATAACAACCGAGGAATTCGCGATGCGGTTCATCGCTGAAATTTCGGCACTTGCGGTCCCCAAAACAATTCAGGCCGAGCTTCGCGTCAAAAACCCACATGCCCAGTCGGGGCTTGCAGGTTCGGGCCTCATCATTGTGAACCCGCCCTTTGTTCTTGAGCAACAGCTGCAACTGCTGCTGCCGGCTTTGGCACAAAGACTTGGCGTTGAGGGGCGGGGGCGGAGCCTGATCAAATGGCTCACACCCCCAGTTTGATTAAAGTTCTTCCGAAGTGTCGCCGTTGATGGCTTTTTGCAGGTCTTCAAACTCTTCGCATTCGGTGCCGCAGATCTTGGAAATTTCTTGGAGCTGCAGCTTAGCTTCGTCAACACGACCCGCAGCAACGAGACCCTCGCCCAGATATTCACGGGCGCGCACAAAGTTTGGCCGCTGTTCCAAGGCCTTGGCATAATATGAGATGCCGAGTTCGAGACGACCAGCCTTGCGGTTCGAATAGCCCAACATAGTCAATACGTCAGGATCATTCTGCTGGGTGATGGCCGAAAGCACGCTGATCGCCCAATCATATTCACCCGTTTTTGCCAGCAGCCATGCCTGCTGATAGAGTTCTTCATCCGAGAGATTCGATCCTGTGACTTTTACGCAGGCTTTCTTGTCCAGCGAGCCAAATTTATGAATGGTTTTTACCACTTCGCCCGTTTTGCAATGGAGCTGTTTGGGGGAAGTTGTTGGAGCGGTGTGCCCATTTGAGGCATTACTTCCACCCGCGCCTCCACCTCCGCCAACTCCCCCTGACCCTTTTGCAAAAGCGGGAATAGCAACGCTGATCAACGCGATAGACAATAAAGATGGGATGAGTTTTTTCATAGGTGTTTTCCTTGTGCTGGAATTACACATGAGTTGGGCGTTTATTCCATGGGAACACGACTGGTGTGCGAGGGCGGAGCCAAGTCACTTCGCTCCGCCCTCAAGATGACTAGAGACCTTCGGTGGTATCGCCGATTATCGCCTTTTGCAGATCTTCAAACTCTTCGCATTCGGTGCCGCAGATCTTGGAAATTTCTTGGAGCTGCAGCTTAGCTTCGTCAACGCGACCAGCTGCAACGAGACCCTCGCCCAGATATTCACGGGCGCGCACAAAGTTTGGCCGCTGTTCCAAGGCCTTGGCATAATATGAGATGCCGAGTTCGAGGCGTCCCGCCTTGCGATTCGAATAACCAAGCATGTTCAAGACGTCCGGATCATTCTGGTTTGAAACCGCGGAGAGAACGGTGATCGCCCAATCATATTCGCCGGACTTGGCCAAGAGCCAGCCCTGCTGATAAAGTTCTGGATCAGACAGGTTTGAGCCTGTGACCTTTACACATTCCTTGGTGTCAGGTTTTCCCGTGTGGTGAACGGTTTTAACGACTTCACCGGGCTTGCAGTGGAGTTGCTTTGGCGAAGTTGTGGGCTTGGGCACATCGTTGCTGCCACTACCTCCGCCACCTGCTGCAAGAGCAGGAACCGCAACGGTTAACAAAGCAAGTGCGAGAAATTTGGAAATGTGATTTTTCATGTGTAGTCTCCTTTGAAAGAGATACACGTCGCGGGCTGGGTTTATTCCGTCTGCATTCAGTGCCTGAGTAGTGGCACCAAAGATAAAACAAGCAACGTGGCGAGTCCGTAGTTAATGACTCTGAACCATCTCGGATTGCCCATCACTTCTTTCAGAACAACCCCAAAGAGAGCCCAGGTTGCCGCACTGGTAAAGCCCATCACAACAAATGTTGCCACCACGGCTGCAACACCGAAATAATAATCAGACGCAAGCGTGTAGGCGGAAAGCACGGTAACCGCGATGATCCACCCTTTGGGATTTATCCATTGAAAAGCCATGCCTTGCAGGAAGGTCAAGGGTTTGGATTGTGGGCCGTCTTCGCCGGAGGATGGTTTGGCCGCTGCAATTTTATAAGCCAGCCATAGCATGTAGGCGGCACCAGCATATTTCATCGCCGTATAGATTTGCGGAAAAATTTCGAAAATCTTTCCAAGTCCAACACCGACGCAGGCAATCATCAAGGGAAAGCCCAAGCCCACGCCAAAAATCATCGGCAGGGTTTGGCGAAAGCCATAGTTGATGCCCGAGGCCATCAGAATTGTGTTGTTGGGTCCGGGTGTATAGGCGGCAATGGCTGCAAAGACGATCAGGGCCAGAAAGAGGTCATTGGTCATGGCCTCTTTTAGCCCGACCGCAATTACATATACAGAGGTTCCTTTTCGAGGCCCTTGTACAAGTCAGCCACGAACTCTCCGTAACCGTTGAAAATCTTGCTGGGCAAAACATCTTCCGTGCCCAGCACCTGTTCCTTGGCCTGGCTCCAGCGCGGATGGGGGACCTCAGGATTCACATTGGCCCAGAAGCCATATTCGGATGATTGAATGGCCTGCCAGAAATTCATCGGGCGGTCTTTCACCAGGCTGATTTTCACAATCGACTTGATGGATTTGAAGCCATATTTCCAGGGCAGATGCAGGCGAATGGGGGCACCCATCGATTTTGGAAGCTCCTTGCCATAGGCACCTGTGGGCATAAAGGCGAGATCATTCATCGCCTCTTCAATGGTCAGGCCTTCTGTGTAGGGCCACGGGTAAGACCCAAAGAGGCCTGGTTGTTGGCCCGGTGCCATTTCAGGATCATTGAAGGTCTGGAATTGCACATATTTGGCTTCCGCCTTGGGCTGAACCATGGCGAGTAGATCCTTCAAGGCAAAGCCCGTCCACGGCACAACCATTGACCAGGCTTCCACACAGCGATGGCGATAGACACGGTCTTCCAAGGGCATTTTCTTGATGAGGTCTGACGCATCAATGGTCATTGGCCTGTCAACCAAACCATCAATGGTGATAGGCCAGGGGCTGGTGACCAGCGCCTGAGCCGCTGTCGAGATATTCTTGCTGAGGCCGAACTCATAGAAGTTATTGTAATTGGTATTTATTTTTTCCGGCGTAATGGGCCGACCGGCATCGGCAAATTTCGGGTTGGCGGCGGCGCTTGCAAAGCCGCTTCCTGCCATCAACGCGCCAGCACCAACCCCAGCCATGAAGCTGCGGCGGTTGAGGAAGATGTGTTCCGGCGTGGCCAGATTTTCGGACAGGTTCCAGGGACGGGATTTCAAAATGTGCATGGCTTCAAGCCTCCATGCCGAAAACATAGGGTGATTTGCAGTTTCCTACAAATCACCCCTGATCACAGAAATGTCAGATGGAAAGGGGGTTAAGTACGGCCCAGAAAGTCGCCCTTGCCGATTTCAACGCCAATGCCGCGCAAGATGTTATAGGTCGTCGTCATGTGAAAGAAGAAATTGGGCAGGAAAGCGCCGGTGAAATATTTCTGTCCAGACATCGCCACATCTTTGCCGCCGACTTTCAAGGTGACTTCGCGGGTGTCGGCACCTTCAAACAGTTTCTGGTCAAGGCCCTTAAGGTAATCGATGGTCTTGGCCAAGCGGGCCTGCAGTTCGTCGAAAGTTTTTTCCTCGTCAGGGAAAGATGGAATTGCGGTGCCCGACAGGCGCGCGCCACAGCCTTTGGCCTGGTCCGTTGCAATCTGGATCTGCTTGGTGAGGTTCAACATGTCCGGATATATCCGTAAGCCCAGCACCACGGCCTTGTCGAATTTCTTCGCCTCAATCTGGCTTTCAGCCTTTTTCAAGAACTTGGACATGATGGTGAGGTTATTGATGATGACGGGAATTGAAATGTCGTACATGATTTTTCCTATTTCAAACTTGCGCAGAAACGCTGAATGCGCTGACAGGCATCCTCGAGCGTGGTGGTGGCAGTGGCGTAACTGATGCGAAAATATGGTGACGTGCCAAAGGCAGCGCCATGGACGGCTGCTACACCTTCCTGCGCCAGAAGTTCACTCACAAAATCTTCATCGCTTGCAATGACTTTGCCTGAAGGCGCTGTCTTGCCGATGAGAGCAGCGCAAGATGGATAGACATAGAATGCGCCTTCAGGGGTCGCGCACTTCAAGCCCTTGGCCTGGTTGAGCATGGACACCACAAGATCACGGCGTTCCTTGAACACTTTATTGTGCTTGGCGATGAAATCCTGTGGGCCATTCAACGCTTCAACCGCCGCCCATTGTGCGATGGAGGAGGGGTTGGATGTGGATTGTGATTGGAGCTTGGCCATGGCCTTGATCAGGTTTTCAGGGCCTGCGGCATAACCAATGCGCCAACCCGTCATGCAATAAGATTTCGACACGCCATTCATGGTGAGAGTGCGGTCATAGAGCTTGGGTTCGACTTGTGCGGGCGTTACAAATTTGAAGTCATCATAAACCAGATGCTCATACATATCATCGGTCAGAACCCATACGTGTGGATACTTCACCAGAACATCCGTCAGCGCTTTCATTTCAGCGTGCGAATAAGCAGCACCCGACGGGTTTGACGGCGAATTCAGGATCAGCCATTTTGTTTTAGGTGTAATCGCCTTCTCAAGATCGGCGGCCTGCAATTTGAAACCTTTGTCCGCGCCGCCCTGAACGATCACAGGTGTACCACCCGCCAGCATCACGATGTCAGGATAGCTCACCCAATAAGGAGCAGGCACAATTACTTCATCGCCGGGGTTCACAGTGGCCATCAAGGCATTGAACAGAACCTGCTTGCCGCCGGTGCCGACAGAAACCTGCGTGGTCTTGTAGTCGAGATTGTTCTCGCGCTTGAACTTGGCGACAATGGCTTTCTTCAGGTCGGCAATGCCATCGACGGCTGTATATTTCGTTTTGCCTGCATTGATGGCGGCAATCGCAGCATCCTTGATGTTTTGCGGGGTGTCGAAATCAGGCTCGCCTGCGGCCAGGCCGATCACGTTCTGGCCTTCGGCCTGCATGGCCTGGGCCTTATTGGTGATCGCGATGGTGGCTGATGGTTGGATGCGGTTCAGCGAGTCAGAAATAAAGCCCATGGATAAGTCCTCAAAATGCCGCGCCTGTCTAGGGCTTGGAAGCGCTTGGGGCAAGCGCCAATCCGTGGCAAAATTGGTCCATGGGTTACAAGAATTTCAGCATTGTGGGCGGGGGAATTGCGGGGCTGGCTTGTGCCTTGGGCGTGGCGCGTTCTGGCGGTGAGGCGCAGATCTTTGAGAAAACACGGGTCTTTGAACATGTGGGGGCGGGCTTGCAACTTGGCCCCAATGCGTTGCGAGCTTTACAAAAACTGGGGGCTTGGGATGCTGTGTCT